>DASYBQ010000013.1:0-34563 GCA_036500625.1 Pseudonocardia sp.
GCGCTCGGAATAGGTATCCGGCACCTGCTTGACCAGCACGACAATGTTCATCGGTCCCCTTCGACCTCCTGCCTGTCGAGTCGACCCCAGTGGGTCGACACTCCTGCGAACGCAGGGTTCGCTCCCAGCGGTGAACTGACCTTACGCGGAACCGCGCCGGCCAACGAGTGGCGCGTGCCACGAAAGCACATACCGCTTCGCCCTACTCGGGTCCATTTATCTCAAATACCCAAATCCGCAGGTATAACCCGCGCGGTGATCCTTCTCACCCGCCACGGTCAAGAACCCGTGACGCTGCTCACCAGGCACGTCCCACCGACGCGGCAGTTAGCCTCCTCGACGACACCGAACCGATTCGGGAACCGGCAGAGAGGACGGCGCGCGCCGTGGCTGAGGTGAGCGGATACCGGGGCACGCTCGCGCTCACCGGCGAGCGCACCGTGCCCGGCATTCCGGAGGAGAATTACTGGTTCCGCCGACATGAGGCGGCGTATCTGTTCCTTGCGCGGCGCTGCGCCGGCGCGGTGGTGCTGGAGGCGGGCTGCGGTGAGGGGTACGGGGCCGCGCTGCTCGCCTCGTCCTCGGAACTGGTCACCTGCGTGGACTACGACGCGCTGACCGCCGCGCACGTGGCGGCCCGCTACCCTGAGGTAGCCGCGGTGCGGGGCAACCTTGCCGGCCTTCCGCTGCGCGACGACTCGGTGGACGTGGTGGCGAACCTGCAGGTCATCGAGCACCTCTGGGACCAGCCAGGGTTCCTCGCGGAGTGTGCGCGGGTGCTGCGCCCTGGCGGGTTGCTGCTGGTGACCACGCCCAACCGGATCACCTTCTCGCCGGGTCGGGACACCCCGCTCAACCCGTTCCACACCCGGGAGCTGTCCGCGGCGGAGTTGGCGGAGCTGCTGTTCGACGCGGGATTCGAGGTGCGCGAGATGCTCGGGCTGCACCACGGGCCCGCGTTGCGCGTGCTGGACGCCCGGCTCGGCGGGTCGCTGATCGACGCCCAGCTGGCCGTCGCGGTGGCTGGCGCAGCCTGGCCCGCGCCGCTGCTGGAAGCCGTCACGAGTGTGCGCTCGACCGACTTCGACGTCCACGCCGATGACGTGGACGCCAGTCTGGATCTCATCGCGGTCGCGCGGCTGGGCCCGGCCCACGACCGTGCCGGTGCGGCCCGTTGACAGCCGCCGAGCCGGTCGGCACGTTCTGCCTGGTGCTGCACAGCCATCTGCCCTGGCTGGCTCGCCACGGAAGTTGGCCAGTCGGCGAGGAATGGCTCTACCAGGCCTGGTCCGGCTCCTACCTACCCGTGCTGGACCTGCTTCGCCGACTCGGCGAGGAGGGCCACCGTGACGTGCTCACCCTCGGCGTCACGCCGGTACTGGCCGCGCAGCTGGACGACCCGTACAGCCTGCGCGGCATGCACGACTGGCTGGGCGGCTGGCAACTGCGCGCGCACGAGGCCTCGGGCCGGCGCGGCGAGCCCGCACTCACCGAGCTGGGCGCCACCGAGCACCGGCGTGCCGCCGCCGCGCTGGGCCTGTTCGAGTCCCGGTGGCGCCACGGTGGTTCAGCGGTGCTGCGGCCGCTGGTGGACGAGCGGGTGGTCGAGCTGCTCGGCGGCCCGGCCACCCACCCGTTCCAGCCGCTGCTGGAGCCGAGGGTGCGGGAGTTCGCGCTGCGCGCCGGGCTTGCCGACACCGCGCGACGGATCGGCTCCCGGCCGGCCGGTATCTGGGCCCCGGAGTGCGGCTATTCGCCCGGCATGGAACAGGGTTACGCCTCGGCCGGGGTGCAACGCTTCCTGGTGGACGGGCCGGCGCTGCGCGGTGACACCGGGCTCGCCCACCCGGTCGGCGACTCCGACGTAGTGTGCTTCGGGCGGGACCTGCCGGTGACCTACCGGGTGTGGTCACCGCGCTCGGGCTACCCCGGGCACCGGACCTACCGTGACTTCCACACCTACGACCACGCCTCCGGGCTGAAACCGGCGCGGGTCACCGGCCGCGACGTGCCACCGGAGCAGAAGAAGCCCTATGCCGCGGAGCTGGCCGCGCCCACGGTGCACCGGCACGCGGCGGACTTCGTCCGGGTCGTCCGGCAGCGGTTGACCGACCTGGCCGAGGCGCACGGACGACCGGGACTCGTCGTCGCCGCGTACGACACCGAGCTGTTCGGCCACTGGTGGTTCGAAGGGCCGGCCTGGCTGGAGGCCGTGCTGAGGGCATTGCCCGGGGCAGGGGTGCGGGTGAGCACGCTGCGCGGCGCGCTGGACGCCGGCCTGGTTGGCGAACCGGTAGAGCTGCCGGTCTCCTCGTGGGGCTCCGGCAAGGACTGGCGGGTCTGGGACGGGGCGATGGTCGCGGACCTGGTCGAGCTGGGCGGCGAGGTCCAGCGGCTGTTGCTCGACGCGGTGGACAAGGCAGCGGGCGGTCCGGGCCGGGACCGCACGCTGGACGGGCTGGCCCGGCAGGCGCTGCTTGCGCTGTCCAGTGACTGGGCCTTCATGGTGAGCAAGGACTCGGCCGCCGGCTACGCGCGGGGCCGGGCCTTGGCACATGCGGACCGGGTACGCCGGGTCGCCGGGCTGCTCGCCGATGGGCGGTACGCCGACGCGGCAGGGATGGTATCGGTCTATGACCGGCAGGACACGCTGTTCGGCCAGCTCAACGCGGCAGCGCTGGTCTGGAAAGGGGCCGGAGCACTCAGTTCCGTGCCCACTGGCCGGTAAGTTGTCGCTATGCGGGTACTGATCGTGTCCTGGGAATACCCACCGGTAGTGGTAGGTGGGCTGGGACGGCACGTGCATGCGCTGGCCCGCACGCTCGCCGCCGCCGGGCACGATGTGCGGGTGCTGTCGCGGCAGCCCAGTGGCACCGATGCCGGCACCCACCCCACCACCTCGGAACT
This sequence comes from Pseudonocardia sp., assembly GCA_036500625.1. Lineage (GTDB taxonomy): Bacteria > Actinomycetota > Actinomycetes > Mycobacteriales > Pseudonocardiaceae > Pseudonocardia. The sequence goes on from DASYBQ010000013.1 coordinate 2,908, forward strand.
GGTCGAGAGCGTGCACGTGCTGCGGGTGGCCGAGGATCCGCCGCACCTGGAGTTCAGGCGCGACATGGTCGCCTGGACGCTGGCGATGAGTCACGCCATGCTGCGCGCCGCGCCGCGCTGGCTGCGGGGTTGGCGGCCGGACGTGGTGCACGCCCATGACTGGCTGGTCGCGCACGCCGCGATCGGTGTGGCGGACCTGCTGGAGGTTCCACTGGTGGCCACCGTGCACGCGACTGAGGCCGGCCGACACGCCGGCTGGCTGACCAGCACGGTCAGCCAGCAGGTGCATTCGGTGGAGTGGTGGCTGGCCCAGCGGGCGGACGCGCTGATCACCTGCTCGGCTGCCATGCGCGCCGAAGCCGCCGGCCTGTTCGATCTCGACCCCGACCAGGTCACCGTGCTGCACAACGGCGTCGAACCACGCCACTGGCGGGTCCCCCGTGCCCAGGTCGAGGCGATCCGCGCCGACTACGCGCCGCAGGGGGCACCGCTGCTGCTCTACTTCGGCCGGCTCGAGTACGAGAAGGGGGTGCACGACCTGATCGCCGCGCTGCCGAGGATCCGCCGGGACCACCCCGGCACCCGGCTGATCCTGGCGGGCACCGGCACGCAGACGGCGTTCCTGGTGGAGCAGGCCCGCACGCACCGGGTCCGCCGGGCGGTGCGGATGGTCGGTCACCTGCCGGACGCCCAACTGGCCGCGCTGCTCGCCGCGGCGGACGCGGTGGTGCTGCCCAGCCGCTACGAGCCGTTCGGCATGGTCGCGCTGGAGACGGCCGCCGCCGGCGCACCATTGGTGGCCTCGACCGCGGGCGGGTTGGCCGAAGTGGTGCGCGACGGCATCACCGGCCTGTCCTTCGCACCGGGTGACCCGGCCGGCATCGCCACCGCGGTACGCACGGTCCTCGACGACCCGGCCGCCGCGGCGAGGCGGGCCAAAGCCGCGCGTGCCCGGCTCCGCCACGAGTTCGACTGGACCCAGATCGCCTCGGACACCGCCGAGGTCTACGCGAATGCCCAGACGACCGCTCGCCGCGATCCAGCCGACCCGCTTCCCCGCCCCAAAATTCCCACCGGCAACGCATTCGGCCCACCCCCACCCCCCGAGTCGGGACTCCCAGCACCCAGAGTCGGTGCTGTCAGCACACAGTCCGATTTCCGGAGTTCGCGACAACCTCGGGCACTCCGCGCGGCGGTTGCTCGCCTTGGACCGCTACGACGTAAGCGGGTGAGCATCGCCGATCGGGCGGCCCATCCCAACTTCGGCACCGACTTTGGCTGCTTGATGACCAAGCTGTCGTCATCGACTACCACGCCACAGGGCGGTACAAGAGCGCATACCGAGCTACTGACGAGCAAGCGTGGCATCTGCGGACCGCCCCAGCACCGTGACCCACACCGAGCGCAAGGGTCAGGTATCGGGGAGGGAGTCTTGGACGGCGCGGGCGGTCTTGCGGGCGATGTCGGCCAGGTCCGCGCGGCGCTGCGCGTCGGCGGCGTAGTCGTCCTCGCGGTTGCGCACCACGCGGGCCGGCGAGCCGACGGCCACCGCGTAGTCCGGGAAGTCGCCGCGCACCACCGCGTGCGCGCCCAGCACACAGCCCCGCCCGACGCGGGTGCCGCGCAACACCGAGACCTTGGTGCCGACCCAGCAGTCCGGGCCGATCCGCACGGGTGCCTTGACGATGCCCTGGTCCTTGATCGGGCGGTGGATGTCGCTGGTGACGTGGTCGAAGTCGCAGATGTAGACCCAGTCCGCGACCAGCGTGGCCGCGCCGAGCTCGATGTCGAGGTAGCAGTTGATGGTGTTGTCCTTGCCCATCACGACCTTGTCCCCGATGCGCAGCGAGCCCTCGTGGCAGCGCACCGAGTTGCCGTCACCGATGTGCACCCAGCGGCCGATCTCCAGCCGGCCGTAGCCTGGCCGGGCCAGCAGCTCGACGCGCTTGCCGAGGAAGACCATGCCGCGCAGCACCACGTGCGGGTTGGCCAGCCGGAACCGCAGCAACCGGGCGTAGCGCACCAAGTACCAGGGGGTGTACGCCCGGTTGCGCAGCACCCAGCGCAGCGAGGCGAGGGTGAGGAAGCGAGCCTGTCGGGGGTCTCCTCGGCTTTGCCGCCACACCGCCCACCGAGTGCGCACCGGCGCGCCCCACATACTCGTCATGGCCGACAAGCCTAGTGAGCCTCCGGCTCTCGTGAGTGAGCCGAAACCACGCGGGTAGTAGAGGTGGCCCCGCGAGGCTCCGGAGGAGTTCCGGCGAAGGCCGGGCAGTGCGTGTCGGCGACGACCCACACGACGTGAAGAGGCCGCTGCCAAGGCGACCACGAGCGCGCTCCGGCGACGGGGAGGAGCCTACGGATCCCGACGGCGGCCCTTGGCCGCCAGAGGGATGGTTGGGCGGGAACCCTCCCGACTATTCAGCCAGGCCCTGGGAGATCGCGTACCGGACCAGCTCGACCCGGTTGTGCAGGTGCAGCTTGCGCAACGTGCTCTGGATGTGGTTCTCCACCGTGCGGGGCGAAAGGTGCAGCTGCTTCGCGATGGCCTTCGCGGTGAGGCCGGTGGCGACCAGCTTGAGCACCTCGGTCTCCCGCACGGTGATTCGGGGCACTTCCTTCTCCGGCGCCGGCTCGGCGGCCAGCCGCTGGTACTCGCCGAGCACCAGGTCGGCGAGGCCGGCGGTGAACACCGCGTCGCCGTTGGCGGTGCGGCGCACCGCGTCGACCAGTTCGGTGGCGCTGGCCGACTTGACGAGGTAGCCGGCGGCACCGGCCTTCACCGCATCCAGCACGTCCCGGTGCCCGGCCCGTTCGGACAGCACCAGCACGCGGGTCTCCGGCATGGTGTTGGCGATGGTGCGCACCGCCTCCACCGCGGACAGCTCGTCGAGGTCGAGGTCGATGACCACCACCCGGGGCTGGGTGGCCGCCGCGATCCGGGCGGTGAACGAGGAGTCGGCGACGGTGGCCACCACCACAAAGCCCCTGGCGTTCAGATCCCGGGCCACACCCTCTCGCCAGATGGGGTGATCGTCGACCACCACGACCGTGATAGCACTCGGGTCGTCGTCGGTCGCGCCCATCAGCGAAGTCCCCCTTCCGACGGCCCGCATCAGCCTCGCGGAGCCGACCCATGTCCGCCAGCCGAGCGTCATAGTTCCACCACCCGGGGTGTTCGCGCGCGCCGAGAGCCATGCGGCACCCGACCGGACCTGTGCGCCATCACCCGGTGGTGATCATAATCGGCTGAGGCGACCGGTACCGGTGTGCTCCGCTGCGGCCCACATCCCGGGTGCTCAATGTAACTGAACCAGGTCGGTAGTGGAGCACCCCGACCCACCGGTTGTCGTCACCGGCGTGTCGAATCAATCGATCTTGGTACCGGTGATCAAAGCGTTGTAGAAGAAACGTCTGGGCACTACGCGGGCCAGCAGGCCCGCGTCCAGCGCGGACAGCCGCCGCCAGCCGCGCCAGGCGAACATGGCCCAGCGCACGCCGAGCTTGTTGAGCGGGACCGCCGCCTCGAACGTGCGCACCGGCCAGCCGAACAGCGCGGCGGTCAGCTCCTCGGTGACCACCCGCACCTGTCGCGCGCCCTCCGCCGCGGCGAGTGCCTCCAGCTCGTCCGGGTCGAACGTGTGCAGGTCGACGACGGCCTCCAGCGCGGCGGCCCGGGACGAGCAGTCCAGCTCCGCCTGGGGGCGCCGCCAACCACGCAGCGGGCCGAACCTGGTCACCCGGGTCGCCGCCCACCAGGTCAGCCGGCCCAGCCGCCGGGCGTACCAGTCGCCGATCCGGGTCGGCTCGCCGGCGAAGACGAACCGGCCGCCGGGCTTGAGCACCCGCAGCACCTCACGCAACGCGCCCGCCACGTCCGGGATGTGGTGCAGCACGGCATGCCCGACCACCAGGTCGAAGGTGTCGTCGTCGTAGGGGATCCGCTCGGCGTCGGCCACCCGCCCGTCCACGTCCAGCCCGAGACCGGCCGCGTTGCGCAATGCCACCGCCACCATGCCCGGGGACAGGTCGGTGACCGAGCCGGTCTTCGCCACCCCGCCCTGCATTAGGTTGAGCAGGAAGAAGCCGGTGCCGCTGCCCAGCTCCAATGCGTGGCCGTAGGGCCAGTCCCGCTCGCCGGCGACCAGGCGGAACCGCCCGACGGCGTAGTCGATGCAGCGTTCGTCGTAGGAGATCGACCACTTCTCGTCGTAGGAGCCGGCTTCCCAGTCGTGGTAGAGCACGTTGGCCAGCTTGGGGTCGGTCCTGGCGGCTTGCACCTGTGCCTCGGTCGCGTGCGGGTTCGGCGCCGGGTCACTACTCATGAGTAGCACCCTAGTTCAGCTCCGACGCCGATCCATGTCGTCGGGGTGGCCGCCATCGGAGGGGTGCCCCTCACTGACCGGTGAACTTGGCCTTGCCGGGCCCGTTGGCCACGAACGACTCCATGCCGATGCTCTGGTCCTCGGTGGCGAACAGCGCCGCGAACAGCTCGCTCTCCAGGTTCAGCCCCGAGCCGAGGTCGCCGTCCAAGCCGCCGTCGACGGCCTTCTTCGCCGCCGCCAGTGCCTGCGCGGGTCCCTCGGCGAACTGGTCGAGCCAGCCGCGCGCCGCCGAGTACACGTCGTCCGGGGCGACCACCTGGTCCACCAGGCCGAGGGCCAACGCCTCCTCGGCCCCGACGAAACGCCCGGTGTAGATGACGTCCTTGGCCTTGGCCGGGCCCACCAGCCTGGCCAGCCGCTGGGTACCGCCGGCACCAGGGATGATGCCAAGCAGGATCTCCGGCTGGCCGACCTTGACGTTGTCGCCGACGATCCGGCGGTCGCAGCACAGCGCCAGCTCGAACCCGCCGCCGAGGGCGTAGCCGGTGATCGCCGCGACGGTCGGCTTGGGTATCTCCGCGACCGCGGTCAGCGAGGAAGAGAGGCCACGGGCCCGCCCGGCCATGTCCACGTACGACATCGCCGACATCTCCTTGATGTCCGCCCCGGCCGCAAACACCTTCTCGCCGCCGTAGACCAGCACCGCGCGGATGTCGGCCCGCTCGCCCGCCTCCTTGGCGGCGGCCCGGATCTCCTCCTGGACCTGCTTGTTCAGCGCGTTCATCGGCGGACGGTCCAATCGGATCGTGCCGATCGCGCCGTCCACCTCGAGCCTGACGAACTCACCCACGCCGCATTCCTCCTCATCCCAGGGGTCGTGAGTGAAAAGTAACGCTATAGCGTTACTTTTCACTCACGAGCCGGAGGCATACCTTACCGTCGGCGCGCGCTGTACCGCCCGGACTCGCGGCGCACGTGCAGGGGAAGGCCGAACGCCTCGGACAGGTTCTCCTCGGTGATCACGTCCGGCAACAGACCCTGGGCGACCACGCCACCGGCGCGCAACAGCAGCCCATGGGTGTAGCCGGGCGGAATCTCCTCCACGTGGTGGGTCACCAGTACGCAGGCCGGCGCGTCCGGGTCGACCGCGAGCACACCCAGCCGGGAGACCAGGTCCTCCCGCCCACCCAGATCCAGCCCCGCCGCCGGCTCGTCGAGCAGCAACAACTCCGGGTCGGCCATCAACGCCCGCGCGATCAACACCCGTTTGCGCTCGCCCTCGGACAGCGTGCCGAACGGGCGGCCGGCGAAGTGCCACATACCCAGCGCGTCCAACATCCGGTCCGCCCGCTCCAGGTCGAACGGGTCGTACGCCTCCCGCCACCGGCCGAGCAGCGCGTAGCCCGCGCTGACCACCACGTCGCGGACGACCTCCCGCTCCGGCACCCGCGCGGCGAGCGCGGCCGAGCAGAAGCCGATCCGAGGGCGCAGCTCGAACACGTCGGCCCGGCCGAGCGACTCACCGAGCAACGCGACCGTGCCGCTGGTCGGGAACAGCTCCGCCGCCGCCACCCGCAGCAGCGTTGTCTTGCCCGCGCCGTTGGGTCCGAGCACGACCCAGCGCTCGTCGAGCTCCACCGACCAGTGCAGATCGTGCAGCAATGTGGTCGGCCCACGCCGCACCGAGACGCCGTTCATCTCGACGACCAGGTCCGAACCTTGCGCCAAAGTTGCGTCGCCGTGCTCGGTCACGGGTCCTATCCTTGCCGATGATGCCGTCCGACGATCGCCCGGCCGCGCCGCCGGCAGACACTGTATTTGCGCCTGAAGTGTTCCCGCTCGGCGCGCACCTGGTCGACGGTGGCGCCCGGTTCGCCGTCGCGTCCACGACGGCGGAGGCCATCGAGGTCTGCCTGCTCGAGCAGGACACCGGCGGCGGTCCCCCTGCCGAGCGCCGGGTCGAGCTGACCGAGCGCACCTTCGGCGTGTGGCACGGCACGGTGCCCGGTATCGGCGCAGGGCAGCGCTATGGCTTCCGGGTGCACGGCCGCTACGACCCGGCGGAGGGAATTCGCAACAACCCGGCGAAACTGCTGGTCGACCCCTATGCCCGGCAGATCGTCGGCACGCTGAGCAGCCTGGAGGCCGCGCTCGGTTATGTCGACGACCCGATGCACGGACCGCCGAGCACCGTCGACTCGGCCGGCTCGGTCCCCCTCTCGGTGCTCACCGGACCGCAGGGCGAACCGGGCACGGCGCCGCCAAGGATCCCGTGGGCGGACACGGTGATCTATGAGCTGCACGTGCGCGGCTTCACCAAGAACCACCCCGAGGTGCCCGCCGAGCTGCGCGGCAGCTATCTCGGCCTGGCCCACCCGGCGGTCGTCGAGCACCTGCGGCGGCTCGGGGTCACCGCCGTGGAGCTGCTGCCGGTGCACTTCTTCGTGGACGAGCCGGCCCTGGCGCGCAGGGGTGCGCACAACTACTGGGGGTACTCGACGCTGGGCTTCCTGGCCCCGCACGCCGGATACGCCGCGACACCGGGCAACGAGCTCGCCGAGTTCGCCGGGATGGTCGACGCGCTGCACCGCGCGGGCATCGAGGTCATCCTCGACGTGGTCTACAACCACACCTGCGAGGGTGATCTGGGCGGCCCGACGTTGAGCTTCCGGGGGCTGGACGCGCCGGCGTACTACGCGCACGGCAGGGGTGGCGCGCAGATCGACATCACCGGCTGCGGCAACACGGTCGACCCGGCCTCGCCCACCGTCGCGCGACTGGTGTGCGACTCGCTGCGGTTCTGGGCGCGGCTGGGCGTGGACGGCTTCCGGTTCGACCTGGCCAGCGTGCTCGGCCGCCCGCACGCCTCGGGTTTCGAGCCGCACGCCGGGCTACTCACCATGATCACCAGTGACCCGCTGCTGGCCAGTCGCAAGCTCATCGCCGAACCGTGGGACGCCACCGAGGAGGGCTACCGGGTAGGCGGGTTCGGGGTGCAGTGGGCAGAGTGGAACGGCCAGTACCGGGACGCCGTCCGGGACTTCTGGCGCGGCGGGACGAATCTCAGCGCGATGGCGCGGCGGCTCAGCGGGTCGGAGGAGCTGTACGCGCCGTCCGGGCGCCGGCCGTGGGCCTCGGTAAACTTCGTCACCGCCCACGACGGCTTCACGCTGCGCGACCTGGTCTCCTACCAGCACAAGCACAACACCGAGAACGGCGAGCGCAACCGCGACGGGACGGACGACAACCGCTCGCAGAACTTCGGTGTGGAGGGCGAGACACGGCAGGTCGAGGTGCGCTCGGCGCGGCTGGGCACCGCACGGGCACTGCTCGCCACGTTGCTGCTCTCCGCCGGCACTCCGATGCTCACCGCCGGTGACGAGCGCTGGCGAACCCAGCGCGGCAACAACAACGCCTACTGCCAGGACAACGACCTATCCTGGATGGACTGGGCATCCGGCGCGGAGCCCGTCGCACTGACCGAGTTCACCGCCCGGCTGCTGGCACTGCGCCGCAACCGGCTCGCGCCCGCCAGGGACAGGTTCTACCACCCCGAAGACGTGACCTGGTGGCGCGCTGACGGGCAACCGTTGACGGACGCGGATTGGCACCACAGCGATGCGAGCACCCTGGGCATGCTCGCGGGCGAGCGGTGGATGCTGGTGCTGCACGGCGGCACCGAACCGATCGACTTCTGTCTGCCGCCGGTGCCCCTGGCGCCCGTGCTGGACAGCAGCCAACCGGACGGCATGCCGAGGGACGGTGCCCTGACCGCCGAGGGCAGACTGCGGCTGGCCGCGCGCTCGGTGTTCGTGCTGCTGACGGAACAGGCTGCGCGGCCGGGATAGCTTGTTAGGCTAGGCATTCCGAACTAGCGTGCCGACATGGTTGCCCGAGGGCCAATATCGCGGCGTAGGGCGCTGGTCCGGCTCCACCGCTCCGTCGCGCTTACCCTCGGGCTGTTTCTCGTGGTGTTCACCACGTCCGGGACGCTGCTGCTGTTCCGCCCGGACGCGCAGCGTGCGATGAACCCTCGGGCGTTCCAGAGCACCCGACTGAGCACCGACCACCCCGTGTCGATCGCCGAGGCGCTGCACACCGTGCAACGCACCCAGCCGACCTTTCCCGCCGGTCGGGTGTGGTCCGACGGCCAGGTCTACCGGGTGTACAACACCGCCCAGACGCACTGGTGGAGCGTGGATCCCGGCAGCGGGCGAGTGCTGGGTCACGACGGCACCCCGCTCGACGGCTTCTGGGCGCTGCTCAAGAACCTGCACACCTGCATGTTGACCTGCACGCAGTACCCGGGCTATCTGAGTCCGCTCACCGCCACGGTGCCCGGCCTGGGTGTGCTGGTGAGCACGATGGTCTACGGGTTGCTGGTGCTGACCGTGCTCGCGCTGGCGTTGTCCGGGTTGCGGCTTGCCTCGGCCGCGCTCCGGAGTGGCCTGCGGGTGCGCTGGTCGCGCGCGGGCCGCTTCGCCCGGCACTCCGACCTGCACCGGGTCGTTGGGGTCGTCGCGGCGCCCTTCCTCGCGGTGTGGGCCATCACCGGCGCCGGTTTCCAGGTCCCGGTGATCGACCAGATCTGGTGCGCGCTGACCCCGGGGGCGCATGCCGCCGCGCCCGCCGCGACCCCGGCACCGGCCGGGCACGGTCCGGACATCGGTGTAGACGCCGCACTGCGCGGGGCCAGCACACTCGTCGGGCCGGACCACCCGCCGATCTTCGCGCTGCTGCCCAGCGGCGGCGCCATGCTGTACCACTTCCGGTTCGAGGCGGCGCCGCTGACCTACGGCGACACCACCGACGGCATCCGGGTCGAGGTCGACCGCTACCGAGGGACCGCGCGGTTCGAGGACAATCCGCCCGGCAGGCCTGCAGCCACCGTGTTGTGGGAGAACTGGCGCTATCCGGTGCACTCCGGCATCGTCGCGCACGGCTGGTGGCGGCTGCCGTGGCTGGCAGTGGGGTTCGCCCCGCTCACCTTGGCGGTCACCTGCGGCGCCGCATGGTTGTTCCGTCGACGGTTGGCGCGGGAGCGAGCCGCCCGCCGACGCACCCGCACAGCCACCCAGACCCCCGTCCACCAGCGGCGATAACCACTACTGCTTGCCGGCCGGCGAGTCACACCGCCGCTACGACCCGCCGCCCGGCACAGTGACATGGTGGACGTCATGCTGTTCGTTCCGCCGCTGCGCCCGCCCGAGCACCGGGTGGACCCGAAGGCTCCCCTGTGGTGGACGCTCAATGCGGCCCTGGCAGTCCTCGGCCTGCTCGTCGTCGAGATCGCTGTGCTGGTCTGGTACCGGCCGGGCTGGCTGGTCGCGGTGCTGGTGGCGACTGCGGTCCTCGGTGCCTGCTATGCGCTGGTGATGCCCCGCTGGCGTTACCGGGTGCACCGCTGGGAGGCCGACCAGCACGCCGTATACACGCTGTCCGGGTGGCTGTGGCTGCAGTGGCGGGTTGCTCCGGTGTCGCGGATACAGACCATCGACACCGCGCGCTCCCCACTGCAGCGGTTGTTCGGGCTGGCCAGCGTCACGGTAACCACCGCGTCCTCGGCCGGGCCGGTACGGATCGAAGGACTGGACGCGGCCGAGGCCGCACAGCTGGCCCGCCGGCTGACCGAGGTCACCCAACGCGACCGTGGCGACGCCACATGACCACCCAGCAACACGCGCCGGACTCCCCGGACCTGTCGCGACAGCCCGGGGCCTGGCACCGTCTCGATCCCCGGATGCTGGCGGTCTTCCCGGCCAAGCAACTGGGCACGCTCATCCCGGTGCTGGCGGCGGTGCTGATCGGCGGGAGGGATGCGGGCGGCTGGCAGCTGGTCGGCGCGGTGGCCGCGCCAATCGCGTTGGTCCTGGTCGGCGTGTTGCGCTGGCTTACCCTGCGCTACCGGGTCGGCGCGGAGCGTGTCGAGCTGCGCAGAGGGCTGATCGCGCACCAGCGGCGCTCGCTGCGCCGCGAGCTGGTACGGACCGTCGACCTGCGGGCGAGCCCGCTGCACCGGCTGTTCGGGCTCACCGTGGTCGAGATCGGCACGGGTACCGGCACCAGCAAGGAGGGGCGGCTGAGCCTGGACGGGGTGACCGCGAGGGAGGGCGAACGGCTGCGCCGCGAGCTGTTGTCCCGCTCCCCCTCCACCGAGGACCGGCCCAGCACCGCCAAGGCGCCGCCGGCCCGTCCGGTCCCGAAGGAACGGCCGGTGGCCCAGCTGCATCTGGCCTGGTTGCGCTATGCCCCGTTGACTGCCTCGGGGCTGGCCGCCATCGGCGCGCTGGTGGGCACTTCGTTCAAGGTGGCCAACGACGCCGGTGTCGACCTGGCCGGCTCGGTGTACCGGGCGGGTGACCAGCTGAGCGGTACCTCGCTCTTGGCAGCCGGGGCGGTCCTGGTGGCCACGGTGTTGCTGCTGGCCACCGTGGGTTCCTTGGCGATCTACATCCTGGGTTGGTGGAACTACCGGCTCGGCCTCGAGCCCGACGACACATTGCGGCTGCGGCGAGGTCTGCTCACCACCCGCTCGTTGTCCATCGAGCAACGCAGGATGCGCGGCGCCCAGGTCACCCAGCCACTGCTGCTACGGTTGGCCGGTGGTGCCCGGTGCGCGGCGGTGACCACCGGTCTGGACGCCAAGACCAGCAGCGGCGGCTCGCTGCTGCCGCCCGCCCCGCTCGCCGAGGCCCACCGGGTGGCAGCCTCGGCGCTCCTGCTCGGCGATACCTCGATGGGCACCGCGGCCATACTCGTCCGGCACCCACCCTCGGCACTGCGCCGCCGCGCGGCCAGGGCGTTGTTGCCGGCATTCGGGCTGGTACTCGTGGCCTGGTGGCTCTCCGAGCGGGTGCGGGAGCTGAGCACGATCTGGCCGGTCGCGATCTTGGCGCTGCCACTGGCGGCGTTGCTGGCCGCGGACCGCTACCGCAACCTCGGACATGCGCTGCGCCCGGACTACCTGGTGATCGGCTACGGATCACTGGTTCGGCGCCGGGTAGCGCTGCAGCGCCGGGGCATCATCGGCTGGCGACTGCGGCAGAGCCCGCTGCAGCGGCGGGCGGGCCTGGTCACCCTGGACGCGGTCACCGCAGCCGGCAAGGGCCGCTACTCCGTGGTGGACATCTCGCCAGCGCGTGCCGTCGAGCTGGTCAACCGAATCAACCCTGGGCTGCTGGCCAATGACCGAGCACCCGACACACCGCCCCCTCGGCACCGGACGCGGCGCCGCACCGCCCCGCTCCACAACACCACACGGCCTCCGACACTAGGCTGGACCGGTGAACGACCGGATGGTGTGGATTGACTGCGAGATGACAGGCCTGGACATTGGCTCGGACGCGTTGATCGAGATCGCGGCGCTGGTGACCGACAGTGAGCTGCGTGTGCTCGGCGAAGGAGTCGACGTGGTGATCCACGCCGACGACGCCTCGCTGGCCCGGATGCAGGACGTGGTGCGGGAGATGCACGAGCATTCCGGGCTGACCGAGGCGGTGCGCGCATCCACCGTGGCAGTGGCCGAGGCCGAGCAGACAGTGCTCGACTACATCCGGGAGTACATCCCCGACCCCCGCAGCGCTCCGTTGGCCGGCAACTCGATAGCCACCGACCGGATGTTCCTGGCCAGGGACATGCCCGAGCTCGACAGCCACCTGCACTACCGGATGGTGGACGTCAGCTCAATCAAGGAGCTGTGCCGGCGCTGGTACCCGAGGGTCTACTACGCCAAGCCGGAGAAGGGGCTGGCGCACCGCGCGCTGGCCGACATCGAGGAGTCGCTGCGCGAGCTGCGTTACTACCGAGGCACCGCGTTCGTCGCGCAGCCAGGGCCGAGCACCGACGAAGCCAAGTTGGTGGCCGCCGAGGTCCTGGCCGCGCCGGTGCGTACCGGCTTGGGCTGAACCCGTTGTCGGCGCCGCGGTAGCACGCGCTACGCTGTGTCGGCCGCCGAGCCGCTGGTTCGGCGTCAATGGTGGGTGTAGCTCAGCCGGTAGAGCACTGGGTTGTGGTCCCAGGGGTCGCGGGTTCGAATCCCGTCACTCACCCCAGCTAGCATCAGAGCCCGTATCCGGCGAACCGGAGACGGGCTCTGAGGTTTTCGTCCCAGGCGGAGAACTCAGCCCATGGCCGGGTTGCTGTGTCGCGGTGTGGTCGCCGCCGATCCGTGTCGCGGTGTACTGGCGGCGTGCGGCGCGGCTGAACCGCGCGGGCTGTTCGGCTTCGGTGCGGATGCGGCGCGCGGGCTGTTCGTCCGGGCGGGATTCGGGGTCGCGCCATTCGGCACGGCGGCGGGCGCTCGCGGTGTCGCCTCCGGCGCGGTGAGCGGGTTGGCGGCCGGCACCGACCCCGGCAGCGGAGCGTTGTCCAGCGGGGCTCCGCCGTCCAGCGGAGCGTTGTCCAGCCGAGCCCGGACGGTCATGGCGGTGTCCCCCTCAGGTCCCACGCGCAGCACGGCTCGCTCATCTTCGGTGCCGAAGATGTTCGGGCCGAGCTGACGGCCGTACAGCGCCAAGCTGACCGTCAACGTGCCGCCCATCGGCCAGGTACCGTCCGGCAGCCAACGCAGCACCCGGTCGCCCACCCACTGCGCATGTCCCGCGACGGTAGGGCTGGACACCACCTGCAGGGCCCGTTCAGCGGCACCGCGATCGGTCACCGGCTTGTCGAACTCGACGGTCACCGGCTGGATCGAGTTGATGGACGACCCGTCCGCCGGCACGATTTTGGCGGCCACCTGCTGGTCCGGCGCCTGGGTGCTGAACCGGGTGGTCCTGGTCGCCCGCTGGCCGGTCTCCGAGACTGTGCTCGCGGTGAGGACGTAGGAGGTGGCCGGCCGCATGGGTGTTGTCGAGTTCCACCGCCCGCCGTCCGGCGACAGTGCGCCCTCGAGCGGGACGCCATCGGCGGTGCGCAGATCGACGCTGGACAGCTGGCCCCCCGCGACAACGGCGGTCACCAAGTCACTGGGCGACACGCCGTTCGAGCCGTCGGGTGGGTTCACCGTGAGCCTGGACGGACTCGGCGCGGCAGCCTCCTGTCGGGCGGCATTCCGGTGGGCCACGTCCTGAATGGCCACTGCCGTCGCGCCGCCACCCAGCCGCGAGCAGCCGCTCAACGGCAGAACCAACACGACCGCCACGACCACCCCGAGCAGCCGAGCGTGTCCGCCCGCTCCCAGCACAACCATGCACCCCCGACTGTTGACTGTCTGCACAATCAACGACCCGAACTCGGGCGAGTTACTTGACCGCGAGAGTGAACTCCGATAAAGACGGACCGAGGGCCGATCCACATCGAGACCCCGCTGGGGTCTAGGCCAGCGGGGTTGTGCTACCGTCTGCCTCGCCCCTCGATGGGGTGTCCATCTGGCGCCGCTAGCTCAATAGGCAGAGCAGCTGACTCTTAATCAGCGGGTTCGGGGTTCAAGTCCCTGGCGGCGCACCATCCTTGCAGGTAACAGCCCTACGGGGTCATCTGCTCTGACCAGAATCCGCAGATAGTGCGTTGGCGGATCTTGAAATTCTCTTGTGGATCATCGGCTGTGGCTGTTTCGTGATGACGGTATGCCTGGGACCCGAGTGTCGCCTCGGGTGAGCGGGTTCCGGGATGTCGGGGCCTTCTGTGGCCGGATCAGGACGGGGTCGGCAGAGCGCGTAACCGGGTGAGTACTTCGGTGAGTAGCTGGTAGCCCGGTGGTAGTCGCGGGATGAGCTGACCGGCGTGGTGGATCAGTCGTGCTGGGACGCGGATCAGGCGGTGGCGCGGGGTGGCGATCATGGCTTGGCCGCTCCGGGTGCCGTGCCCGATCAGTCCGGCGGGGGCTGGGGACGGCGGTGAGCTGGTGTAGCCAGCCGGCGATGCTGGCCGCACGCAGCGCCGCCCACATCCAGGCCCGGTTGACCCGCGGCTATCCGGATGGGAGATGCCGCGACGCGGCCCCAGTCGCCCTCGGCGATCCCGGCCAGGGTGCGCCACAGCGGGGCGATCCGGTGCGCGCCGATCGCGAACTCGACCCCCGAGGCCAGTGCGGCGCGAGCCAATGCACCAGCGAAGTAGCAGCCATCAGCGCGCAACCGCACCTTGCCGGCGCGGGCCGGGGCCGGTAGCGCCGATAGGGCTCGATACAACAGCTCCGGCGCCCCGGCCCGAGGGTCCTCGTTTGCCAGCCAACAGATCCGCGGCCAACGCGGTCGCCGTTTCAGCCCAGGTCGCCACATGCGGGCGCCCAACGCGCTGACCTTGGTAGTTGTGGGCCACACCGCGCTTGTGACGGCCATAAACCTCCACATCGGTGGCGTCCAGATCGATCGTCACCGACTCGCACAGGGCCTCGGCGCGGGCCGGGGCAACCTGTCCAGCATCGTGGCGTGCACATCGCCGATCGCGGTTTCCACCGCGTGCCACAGCCCATCGCTGAACCGCTTGGCCAGCCCCGCCGCTGTGGTCGAGGTCAGCCCCGCCACCGGCGCCAGTTGCTGGCCAGCGACCTCCCGGCATTGGCGCTCCAACCCGACTAGGAACTCTTCACCAGCCAGCTGCGCCCCGGCCATCCCCACCAACAGCTGCCCACCGCAGAACCCTCGCCGGTGAGTCTTGATCGGCCCGACCCTGGCATCCAGCCGCTCGATGACACCCAGCCGACCCACCAACTCCGCCACCGTGACCATGCCCGAGACCGGGGTCAAGCTCGGATCCGGCGCGCCGATCCGCACCCGCCGACGCGCCCTCGTGAAATCCCGTAACCTGACCACCCGATGGGTGCCCTCCCACCTGGAGCTGACTGTCGCATCGCAATGACATCATCCCAGGCCAGACCGACACCCCTCGCCATTTCCGACACCCGATTGCCCCCCTACTCGCGGAAACGGGTCTGAGTAACACAACCGCGACTGCCCGCCCCTGCCGCGGTGGCTCCCCGCCGGTCCTCATACTCGCTGGTCACGGCCAGCATCCGACATCGTCAGAGAGAGCAGCGGGCACTCACGGCGGTGGCCGTCAGGATTTTCAGAGGCATGTAAGGCGGGGGCCGCGCCGAACCTGTTAGGGCTGCAGCTCGCGTCGCACAGCGCGCTCCACCAGGATCGGCAGGAACGCGCGGACGCGGGCGTCGGCGAACCGCGCCGATACGGCCGAGCCCGGGTCGCCGTGCTGCCCATCGAACCCTCCCCCGCTGTGTACCTTGCGGCGCGCCATTGGGCCACCTAGAAGTCAACCCGGCCTAAACAAAACACCGCGAACCCGTAGACAGCGCCTCGAAGCCGTGATGAGAGCTACATCAGTCCTGACGGGCAAGGCCGCCGGCGACCCCGCGCACGCTGTTCAGGGGCCGCGCCGCGGCCTCCTCTGTTGATCTTTCCTTGCGCCGCCGGCGCAGCCACAGGAACAGTAAGACCGTCGGCAGGATCAGCCCACCAATGCCGAATACGGCAAAGATCGGGAAGCTTTGGATATGGGTGACCAGCCAGTCGAAGTTCTGCCCGAAGAACCCGACCACGAACGACAAAGGCAGGAAGATGCTCGCGAAGATCGTGAGCTGCTCCATGGTGGCGCTCTGCCGGAGCGCGATCTTGCTCTGCTCCACTGAGATCACCGCGATGTTGGCCTCCAGGATGGTGCCCAGCGCGTCGCGTTGCGCCGCGACCTCCTCGCTGACCAACACCAGATGGTCGTACACATCACGGAAATAAGGCAACAGCTCGGCCGGCCACTTCGCCGGCTGCAACTGACTGGCCAGCACCGCCAGCAACGGGTGCACGGCCCGGTAGAAATCGCTCGCCTCTCGGCGCAAGAAGTAGATGCGCTCGGTCGGGGCGACCACTCCCGAAAACACCGTGGCCTCGATCTGCTCGATGTCCGTGTCGAGTGCGGCCACCACCGGTGCGTAGCAGTCGACGGTATGGTCCAGGATTGCCCACAACACCGACGCGCTACCCGTGCGGGCGAGCTCGGGGTGACGTTCCAGGCGGCTCCGCGCTTCGTGCAACTCGCTGGCGACGCCCTTGCGCACGGTGATCACGAACGTATCACTCAGAAATACACTGATCTCACCGGTGTCGATCTGTTCGCGTTTGTCGTCATAACGGGCGGTACGCAGGATGGCCAGGTAGTGACCACTGTCGTAGTGTTCGAACTTCGGACGCAGGTGAAAGCCTTCGGCGTCTTCAACCGCCAAAGCGTGCAACCCGAACTTCGCCCGGACCTGGGTCAACTCCTGCGGCGTCGGCTCGAACAGACCAAGCCAGACAAACCCACCCTCAGCGCACCGGGCCGCCGCATCGTCGAGGTGCATCGCGGTAGCGTCCTGCCGCCGTCCCTCACGATAATGCGCACAATCAACGATCACAGCTGATCCTCTCCACGCACAACCCGACCGCGACAGCCTTGCAGCCCCGAACCGCTAGCCCACGACCAAGCGTCGACCTTCCGAGCCCACTACCGGTAACATTCGGATGAAATCCGGCCACCACACCCGGGCAACCCGGGGTACGACCGCCGGTTCCACTGGCTGGTCACGGGGTTGGCGGTTCGGGTTCGTCTGATCGACGCGATCCCCTCGCCACCACGCTGATCCACGGCGTGACCAGCGCGGGCGAGCAGGCCCACGCAGGTACGCCTCGACACGCTCCGCTAGAACAAGCTCGACACGGACACAGGCCTGACCTCCGCGAGATCCCGCTCGCTGCCGGGCGGGCTCGGTCGAGAGTGTGTACGCCGTGAACCCCTCCGGAGGCGTTGCTGTCACCCGGTAAACGAGCTGGGCCCCGACGTCTTGCCCGCCCCGGAAGCCGATGACCGCGCGCGTCGAGACCGGCACCCGCTCCTACCGGCTGGCCCAGGCACGCGCGCACCACGCCTGCGAGGTTGATCAGCCCATTCGGCGAGGTCGTGGCAGCTCGCGTAACAGACCTTGCGGAGTGAGCTCGGACGACGAACGGAGCTCCGCGCGCGTCTTCCGGGTACTCGCCGCCGCTGCGCCTCGAGACCTCACCATCGAGGAGGTCCACCGCCTCGTCGACCACTCCGGCTGGCGCTGCGATCACTCCGTCGCGGCGCGTTGCACGACTTCATCAAATGGGTCTGGTCCGTAGCCTGCCCCACCCCGGCCGGCCCACATACGGACTGTCCGACCCAGCCCACCACCACACGCTCTGCGAGCGGTGCGGCACGATCACCGACCTCCGAGGGTGTCCTCGCCTCGCAGACCAGGAGCCGGTCGGCGGGCCGAGTGCACACACCCCCCGGTTCGGCTGCTCCTCGGCACGCGACTCGGGGGGGCGGGTCGGCGGAGGGCTCAGCGGAGGGCAAGGACCCGATCCCCTACAGCAGCGCCACCGAGGCGGCGATCACCAGCGACGCATAGAACAGGGGTTGATCAGGTGGAAGGTGTAGCGGTCGAGGGTCTTGGCGTCATCACGGAAACCGCGCACAACTATGGCGTGGTGTACCTCAGGTAGTCACGTTCGAGATCATGACATGGACGCGAGGGCTCTGTCGCCGGCCGCGCGGGGTCCTGGGGCGCGGTGCGCGGTGCGCGTTCACTGGACCTGGACGGTGCGCACTTCGATGAGGTGCGGGTGCTCGCGGTCGGCATGCCGAGGCGAAGGAGCTCGGTGAGCTCGGCGGTGTTGTGGGCCTGGTGGGCGTTGATTCCGCAGCCGGATGCGATGGTGACGATGTCCAGGCCGGGGACGCCCGTGGTGGGTTCGATGGCTGGGGTGGGTTCGATGGCTGGGGTGGGTTCGATGGCTGGCGGCTTCGAGGAGTTCCGGCTATTCCGTCCCAGCTGTCGCCTCAACTCGGCGACCTCAGCCTCCAAACGCGCGATCTGTTCGGCCTGCCCAGTTACGGCCGAACTTGTCCGGAACAGAGGCTCCTGGCGTGGAATCGAAGACTTCGAACTCGCCGTCGCCAAGTACGTCGACTGGTACAACAACCACCGCAGCCTCCATGGCGGGCTCGTCCCACCCGTCGAGTACGAGACTGTGCACCACAACACGAGCACCGCCTGGCAACGCGCTGGCGCGTGAAAACATCGCTAAGTTGTGCTCCGGCCTCAAGTCGGCAGCATGTCGGCGGCGAACTCCATGTCCGGCGTCTGGCGTGTGGTCACTGCGATCCGGTTCCAGGCGTTGATGGTGGAAATGAGGGCGATGAGCTGGGCTAGCTCAGGCTCATCGAAGTACTTGGCAGCACGCTCGTACACCCCGTCCGGGACGAAACCGTCGGTCAGCACCGTGACCGCCTCGGTGAGCGCGAGGGCAGCCTGCTCCTTCTCGGTGAAGAGACCTGCCTCCTCCCAGGCATTGAGCTGGTAGATGCGCTCCTCGGTCTCGCCCGCCTTGCGGGCGTTCCTGGTGTGCATGCTCAGGCAATAGGCGCAGTGATTGAGCTGCGAGGAACGAATTTCAACTAGTTCGACAAGAATCGGGTCAAGATTCTTTTTGGCCGCCGCGTCCTGGGTGAGCATTGCCCTGACAACGGCGGGGGCCGCCTTCGGAAAATTCATCCGCTGTTTCACCATACTACCATTCTAAGGGGGCGAGTATCCTGTGTCCAGTCACGGCTTGAAAGTCCAGACTTTTGTTCGGCTTTGTCGTGGATGCGCCTGGCGAGGGTGTATCCGGGGTGGTCACTCGCGGTCCAGTCGCGGTACCGGTTGGTGGTGATTCACCACTCGACGTGGTCGTAGCGCCTGCGCAGCCTCAGCGAGTAGCTGGGGATCGAGCGGCTCGTGCTCATCGGTAATGGCCTCGGTGACCGCGGCGGTCGCCTCGCGCAGCACGATGATGACCTCACCGGCCCATTGCTGTTGGGTGGGTGCAACTTGAGGACACTCTTACATTGGCGGATCAAATGGGCTGCGCATTGCCCGAAGCCGGCGAGCCGGGCGTCGAACTGTTACCAGCCCGCGTAGTCGTCTCAGACAAGATAGCCGGCGTGACCGTCCATGACGCCCAGAGCGGCGAGGGCGGTCTTGGACCGATTGGTTGATGGCCCTGGAGCCGGCCCCGATCAGCCCGCACTCCTCCACGATCCACCGGCCGTGCCGAGCACACGCCGCCTGACCTTGCCCCCCGCAGGGCCCGACCCGAGAAGCCACAGTGGAGAAGCCGGGCAAGCCGACTGCCCCACAAGAGCTACGGACGGCTGGAAGCGTGCTCGGTCGCACGGAACTCGGCCAGTACACCATCCCACAGTGCGGTACGGGCCTCGATCGCCTCGACGCTCACCCGCAGCGCGTCCTCCTCTCGTTTGCTCTCACCAACACACAGGGCGCTGAGCAGCCGAAGGGCGAGAGGACCGTGCTCGTCATGATCAAGCGAGATATGCCTGTCCAGGTAATGCTTGAACGTAGGAGCCGAGTCGAGAGCGTCACCGAGATGGGTGCGCACGGCCGTGAACACATCGGGGAGTAGGTTCTCCCTGCCGTGACAGAACGATGCCGCGACCTCGTGCGGCCTGCCGTGCAACGCGACCTGCAGAGTATGCCGCACGAATTGGCTCACCGAGGCCGGCAGAGTTGGGTCGTTCAGTGCCGTCATCGGCGGCATATCCGCGGCCAGGGCGGCGAGAAAACCATCGATCAGGCTTGTGTCCGCACCGAGTTCGTCCATCGCACGCCGGTACAGCTCGAAATGGCTTACGTAACCACCACCGATGTCCTCGTCGGTTTCCTCGGCGAGGACAATCTCCAGTATGAAACGTCCGTGTTCGGCGTGGCCTGCGGGGTGCCACGGCAGGGTCGTTGTGGTCACCTCGGCCTGCAGACGCTTGAGCAGGGTGAAGAAGTCCCACACTGCGAACACGTGATGGCTCATAAAAACGCGAAGCCGCTCGACCGAGTCGAGTTCGGCGTAGAGCGGATGGGCCACAAGCGTAGAGCGAACATTCGTCAGTGTCTCAGCACTCATATCGAAATCCCTTGTTCGACGCGGGTATACACCCAAACGCGGACGAGGCAAGAATGTGAACGGCCCGATTGGGTGCGATCTGGTGTTGTCACCGAATCACGGCTGAACTAGCCTGATTATACGGTCTTCGTCGCGCACAGGATGGCCTGTACGGGGATGGCGTCCGGTGGTTGTGGTTGCCGGAGTCTTTGAAATTTTCAGGATACACCAGTACCACCCTGTCCATCAACCGTGCCCAGGACTCGCGCAGGCCGTTGTGTTCGGCCACGGCGCCGCACAGGTTTCCATCAAATCCATAGAGCTTATCCAGGTCGACGAGCGTGCCGGTCCGCACGCTGTCGGTAAGATAAAACACCTCCCTGAGCGCGACGAGCTTGATCATATTCATGTAGGCGAGCGCTCGTTGGAGGTCGGCTTCGGCGAGGCCGGCGAGCGCGTCGAGGGAGTAGGCCCCGGAAGCTTCGTCGTAGGCGACGAAGTCCACTTTGACCAGCAGGTGCAGGAACTGTTCCACGGCATCCGGTTTGGCACCGACGGCCTCGCCGAGCTTGGCCGCAGTCATCCGGCGGTTTTCCCGGAGCATATCGATGATGCCCAGCTCGAAATAGGACAGCAGGTTCACAGATCGCGCGGATTCCACCATACATTCACGAAACCGCGCGAGTGTGGCTTCCGGTGTCATTGCACAATCCCTTAAAGTTGACTATCTCCATCACCGCAACGCACCAGGCGAAACCGATGCCCACCTCGCCGAGGACCACGTGGTCGCCGGCGCCGGGCGCTTGCGTTTGATGAACTCGGAGCTTGGCCGGACAGCGAGATCACTGACCTGGTCATCTGCTCTCGTATCCGCTGTCGGGCCCGTAGGCGGTGCGCGAAATCCGCCGCGTTCGGCTGACCAGGGTTTACCCCCGCTCTTCCATCTGTTCGTGGAGCCGGCGAGACAGCTCGATCCGCTTCACCTTCAGCGTGGCGGTCCGAGGTAGCTCGGCCTGCGGAATCTGGATCGGGTCGGCCAGTTGAGGGAATTCGACTACAGCTGTGCGCCAGCGGTCGGGGTCGAGTGGTTGATCGTTGTTGGTGCAGATCACCGGGATCGGCTCTAACGTCGCACCCGGCACCACGACAAGCTCGCTCAACTCTGCCAGCCTGCTCAACACGAGATCCTCGATCTCGAGGTTGCTTCTCACCCCGGGGATCATGTCCGCCTCGCGGTCGAGCATGTGCAGGCAGCCACGCCTGGTGCGGTAACCGACGTCTCCGGTTCTCCACCAGCTACCATAGAGGTTGGCGTCGTACCGCTCCTGCTCCCCGAAATAGGTTTTCGCTAGGCCCTCCCACCGGACCTCGATGAAGCCGGGATTCTTCTCGGACGGCCGCTCGCCGCCCCGGCTCACCACGCGAACCTTCGCGCTGCCCGGCAGTGGGTAACCAACGCAGCGCCCGTTCGTTCGGTGGGCGGACTTGCGCAGGTAAGGTCGCCCGACTGCCGGTCCGACCTCGCTCTGCCCGTAGATCTGAAAGAACAGCGGCGCTCGTCGCTCGGAGGACCTGAGAAGCCGACTGATCGTTCTGGGGTGGATCGCGTCGAACGTGCTGCTGAAGTACTTTACCGACGCGAACGGCTTCCGCGGATCGTCAGTAAGGCCCTCCCATTCGATGAACGAATTGGGAAGTGCCTCGATCAATCCTGGCCGATGCTTGAGGAAAAATGTGGCGACTTCGTCAGGATCAGAATCTTTCATGAGTAGAACCGGCATTGCCTTTGAAAGGCACAGAGCCATCGCCGCGAACATCCGTGAATGCACGAAAGAGACGTGGATCGCAACGGTCTCTCGTTTCCTCATGAACGACAGGAGGAACAACTGCGGCCGAAGCCGGGCGCGCTGGGTCCTCGGCGTGTGCACGACGAGCTTGGGCAGCCCGGTGGTGCCAGACGTGTGGGTAATCAGCGCGGGCTCGTCCAACGCCTGAAATACCGGTTGCACCCGGGGGGACCCGGCAAGCTCAGTGAGCGATGCCACACCCGGCCTGGCTCCGGTCACGCTGATCACTCGTTTGGTGAGGTCCGCCACCGGCACGTCGGCCAGTGCGTCGAGCTTGTACACGTCAGTAAGCAGGTGAGGCTGGTCCAGCCGGTTGAGCAGGGCACCGACGGTCGCGCCGTCCAGGGCGGGCGACAGCATCACCGGAACTGCTCCGATGCGCGCCGCCGCGGTAGCGAGCACCCAGACATCGAAGTTGGCGGCCTTGTGGATCGCAATACGTTCTCCTGGCCGAACCCCAGCCGCCCACAGTCGGCCTGCTAGGTCGTCCACATGGTAGGCGAGCTCGGCTACCGTCAGGCGCCGTCCCGCCTCGGGGAGGATGTCCAGATCGTGATCAAGAGTGAGCAGCGTCGTGCTGTTCCTGGCCGCACCCGTTTCCGGCACGATACCGAGATAAAGACCGCGCTTCCGCATCAAATTGGAGATCATGACGCCCTTCATCTAGGCCAGCTCCTTTTCCGGTACTCGATGAAATTCGGGCAGTCGCTGTCTCGGCGGCGCGCGAGGACACGTTCAACGGGCGCTGAGGTGACGCCCGCCTGTGCCGACGCAGCCGTAGTGACCGAACGGATCGGCACCACCCTTGCTCCCGCGACCGGGACGCGTCTCTTCCGAGTGGCCCCGTCTATATCAGTCATGGCGGTGTCCCCTTCCCACTGCTCCGCGCAGCCAGCGTCGGCCACCGGACTTGGCTGGGACTGTTCAGGGGGTTGGCGCCGGCTTGGTGGCCCCTTGCCATGAAGGGGCGAGCTGGTTAAACGACAAAGGCCTCGGAGTATTCATCCAGCGGAGAAGTGCTGATGGGTTCGCCGAGTTCGAACACTCAGCGCGTACTTGGCCTTGACTTGGCGTTGTCTTGGCGAAACCAACATGATTGAGCGGCCCGCCCCCTTCTCATATCGCGGCGGTACCCCAGGACGGCCCCGAGCCAACGCTTGCCGTGGCGGTATAAGACGCCACAGGGTCTACATCGAGCACCATGAATCAACAGCTCGCAGCATGAAATAACTCATAAAACAGCCGCCGTCAGCTCGAACTGATAAGCTAGTTTACACACTGCTAAGCAGCCTCGAGGCATCCATCGCCGGGGCTGATCTCTTACCGGTGCTAGGGTCGGATCGTATTCGGTAGCCGGTCCGTCGGGTGGATGCCAAGCCGATACCAAGCCGATAGCAAGCGGGATGAGCGAGGGTACTTGGTGTACACCCGAGCCAACCCTTGGAGGTGCACCGTGACACCAGCGTCACAGCTGACCTTGCTGTGAACCAAATAGACAGCATCGGGAAACCGCAAGGAATATTTTTAACGTACCGGAGGCGGATGCCAGACATGTCAACGTTATGCAAGCCGTCGGTGAGTGTGCCGGAATATGTCATCACAATGGAAGAGACCCTAGATTTTGCCGGACAAGCATATGCCGGAAAGCCGCAGCTCCCTTTAGCGCTTCGATTGATTCAGAACACAGGAGTCCGCAAGCGGCATATCGTGCAGCCTATCGAACAAACGCTCCACCACCCAGGGTTCGAAGAACGCAACCGCATCTACGAGTTCGAATCCAAGAAGCGGTGTCCCGAGGTTATCGAACGAGCCCTGGCGAACGCCGACGTGCCGGCACATGATATTGGCGTGATTATATACGTGTCGTGTACCGGCTTTATGATGCCATCGCTGACTGCCTGGCTGATCAACAATATGGGATTTCGATCCAATACTCGACAGATACCAATCGCGCAGTTGGGCTGCGCGGCGGGTGGCGCGGCGATCAATCGCGCCCACGACTTCTGCACGGCCTATCCTGAGAGCAATGCTTTGATCGTCTCCTGTGAGCTGTGCTCGCTGTGTTACCAACCTGACGACGACGGTGTCGGTTCGCTGTTGTCTGACGGATTGTTCGGTGACGCGGTCGCGGCCGCCGTAGTGCGGGGCAGCGGTGGCACTGGCATGGTTTTGGAGCGTAATGCCTCGCATCTCATTCCGAACACCGAGGACTGGATTTCCTACGCCGTGCGTGCCACCGGCTTCCACTTCCAGCTCGATCGCCGGGTGCCCGGGACGATGGAACCACTGGCACCGGTGCTGCGTCAGCTCGCCGCGGACCACGGCTGGGATATCGGCAACCTCGACTTTTACATCATTCACGCTGGCGGTCCCCGGATTTTGGACGATCTGAGCAAATTCCTCCATGTCGACTGTGATGTGTTCCGCCACAGCTGGGCGACCTTGACCGAGTACGGCAATATTGCCAGCGCAGTCGTACTCGACGCGCTGCGCAGGCTATTCGAGGAAGACACGGCGATGCCAGGTGCTACCGGCGTGATCGCGGGTTTCGGTCCAGGCATCACCGCCGAAATGGCGGTGGGCAGCTGGATCGTCGACGCGCCGAGGAACATGGATCGAATGCAACGGGGTACATCGGCACCCCGCCTTGGGCGAGATCTTACGCAATCGACGAGGAGGCGAGTCGCATGGACGGCCTGATCGTCCCGCCTGGTCAGGGTCGGAAGCTGACGACGAAGGCGCAGGAAGTTACCTTCAAGGCCACTGGGGCGCACGGGTCCTTTATGTCGTGTTTCGAGGTGGTGGTTCCACCCGGTTTCGATGTCGGGGCGCACATCCATGACCGCTCGAAAGAGTTCTTCTACATCTTGGAAGGAGAGCTTGACCTCCTGGCATTCGAGCCTGTCGAACGCACAGGGGAAGGTTGGCAGAACTGGGAATCCTCTCGTGGAGATCGCCTCGTCCGGGCAGGCGCGGGTAGCTGCATGTTCGTTCCGTCCGGATGTCCGCACGCGTTCATGAATCCTACCGAAAAGCCGACGCGCGTGCTGTTTCAATCCTACCCGCCGCCAGATCACGAACGTTACTTCGAAGAATTGTGTGATATTTTCTCGGCCGGCTCAGTAGTGGATTCTGGCGCCGTGCAACAGTTGCGCGACCGTTATGACGTCAACCAGATCACACCGCTTCGCTACGGACCACCTTCACTCGCGAATTCCACCGCAAGTCCATTACCCTGAACTCGCCGCATGGAGACTGTCGTGACAAGCACAGAGAGTAGCCTGCCGGTGGAGAAAACACCTCCGTCATGGATCGCCTGCGACCGTTGTAGATTTCTGAGCTACCGGCGTCGGCTGGAACGCGAGCTGTTGGTGTGCCCGGCCTGCGGTCAGCACATGCGACTGTCGGCTGCTCAGCGCATGCAAATGCTGCTGGATCCGGGGTCGGCCCAGCCGTTGACACCGGCGACCACTGTGTGCGATCCGCTGGGGTTTACCGATACATCCGACTATCGAGAGCGACTGCGTGTCGCGCAGGACACGACTGGACTCGAGGACGCCGTGCTGATCACAACGGGCACCGTCGATGGGCAGCCGGTGGTGGTGGCCGTGATGGATTTCGCCTTCCTGGGTGGCAGTTTCGGGGTCGCTGCGGGCGAGGCCGTCGTTAGTGCTGCCGAGCACGCGTTGTCCACCCGAACTCCGCTGCTGCTGGTGACTGCTTCCAGCGGGGCGCGAATGCAGGAAGGAACGCTGGCCTTAGTGCAAATGGCAAAAACGTCCAACGCTATGGCAGCGCTGGACTCGGCCGGGATTCTCACTATTAGCCTGATTACCGACCCCACGTACGGGGGCGTTGCTGCGTCGTTCGCCACGTTATCTGACATCGTATTGTGCGAGCCGGGAGCACGGCTTGGATTCGCGGGTCCGCGCGTCATCGAGCAGACCGTCGGGGAGCGCCTCCCGGCGGGCTTCCAGACTGCTGAGTTCCTTCTGGAGCATGGTCTGGTGGACGATATCCGGCCGCGCAGCGAGGTCCGTGCCACGCTGGCTGTGCTACTCGCGGCGGCGAGCCGACGCGCGACGGTGACGCGCCGCGGGAGGCCTGCCGCGGTGGTGACCGTCCCCGACCAGCTCGAGTGCCTCGATCCCGCACGGGTAATCACCCTGGCCCGACAGCCCGGACGGCCAACGATGACAGATCATCTGGCGCAGTGGACGGAAGGGTTCGTCGCGCTGCACGGCGATCGTGCCGGTGGTCGCGACTGCCCATCGATCATCAGCGGCATCGGACTGCTCGATGGCCGCGGCGTGATGATGATCGGGCATCAAAAGGGACATTCCACCCAAGAGTTGGTTGAGCGGAATTTTGGCATGGCATCACCCTCGGGATACCGGAAGGCCGTACGGTGTATGCGGCTTGCGGCCAAGATCGGCATTCCCATTGTGACCCTGGTCGACACCCCAGGTGCGCATCCGGGGCCGGATGCCGAACGATACGGTCAGGCGAGCGCCATCGCGGAGTGCCTGCGGGTACTGGGATCTGTACCGGTCCCGGTCGTATCGGTGATCACTGGAGAAGGTGGCAGTGGCGGAGCAGTGGCACTCGCGTCGGCAGATCGGGTGCTGATGAGCCAGCACGCGACCTATTCGGTGATCAGCCCCGAAGGTTGCGCTGCGATCCTGTGGAAGGACAGCTCTCGGTGGGAACCGGCGGCGAGGGCGCTGCGGTCCGACGCTCGCTCGCTACTGTCCCTGGGAGTTGTCGATGGTGTGGTCAATGAGCCAGCCGGCGGAGCCCACACCGACCCAGTGACGGCCAGTCTGATGATCCGGGACGCTGTCGTGTTCACGTTGGACCAAATTGAGAGAGTAGACTGCTCGGAGCGGCTCCGGCAGCGGCATCGTCGTTACCGGAGGCTGGGTTGCCATTTTCAGAACACGGCAATGGTCCGATGACAGAAGACAGCACCGGCGCCGAGACAATCTTGAAGGCTCTACGAGTTGCGCTGGTTGGCGTGCTGGAAGCAGCTCCGGCCATCCCCGCTCGGGTGCGGTTGAGTCTGAATGGCGCGGAGCTCGATGTCAGTTGGCACGATCTATCGATACCGGCCGTACCAACAGTAACGGTCGGTGAATCGGCGCAATCCGCGACGTCACAACCTGACGAGTCCGCCGATGACATCCACGCGGTTCGCTCACCGCTGGTGGGCACCTTCTACCGTGCGAGCGAGCCGAGGTCGACTCCGTTTGTGGAAGTCGGTGATCTGGTCACCTGTGGGCAACAACTGGCCATCATCGAGGCAATGAAACTGATGAACGCGATCGAGGCCGACCGCGACGGTCGGGTCGTGGAAGTCCCGGTGCCGGACGGCAGCCCGGTTGAATTCGATCAGCCGCTGGTGCTGATCAAACCGACACAATCGGGGTGAATTTTGTTCGACAAAGTGCTCGTGGCCAATCGCGGCGAGATCGCATTGCGGGTGATACGTACCTGCCGGGACATGGGAATCTCTCCGGTAATTGTGTATTCCACCGCCGACGAGGACAGCCCAGCCGTACGAGCAGCTGACCATCGGGTCAGGATCGGGCCGGCCGATCCCAAACGGAGTTATCGTTATCCGCCCGCGATCATCGAGGCCGCGCTGGCGTGTGGCGCGCAGGCGATCCATCCCGGGTACGGATTCCTCTCCGAGGATCCAGACTTCGCGGAGATGTGCGGGGAATACGGCCTGGTGTTCATCGGCCCCGATCCGGAGGTGATGGCTCAGCTGGGCGACAAGGCGCTCGCCCGGGCCCTGATGGCCAAGGCCGGGCTGCCGATGGTCTCGGGTACGACCGACCCGGTGAGCAACACCGAAGAGGTCCTCGGTGCGGCACAGGAAATCGGATTCCCGCTAATCATCAAGGCGGCCGCGGGTGGCGGCGGCCGTGGCATGACGGTCGTCCACGAGGTCTCCGATCTGCTGGCAGCTTTTCGTGACACCCGGGCTGCGGCCGCCGTGGCGTTCGGCGACAACCGCGTTTATCTCGAGCGTTACCTGAGTGGCGCGCGGCATGTGGAAATTCAGATACTCGCCGATCAGCGTGACACGGTAGTGCATCTGGGTGAGCGGGATTGTTCGATGCAGCGTCGCCACCAGAAGCTGATTGAGGAGTCGCCCTCCCCCGGACTATCGCCGGAGGTGTCCCGGCAGCTCGCAGAGTACGCCGTGATGGGTGCCCGCGCGATCGGCTACCAGGGCGCCGGTACGTTCGAGTTTCTGGTGTCCGGCACGGATATCGTCTTTATCGAGGTCAACTCACGCATCCAGGTGGAACATCCGGTAACCGAGGCACTTACTGGTATCGACATCGTCCGCCAGCAGCTGCGCATCGCCGCGGGCGAGCCATTAGGCCTTACCCAGGACGAGATCGTGCCACGCGGGGCAGCGATCGAATGCCGGATAAACGTCGAGGACCCGGCGCGCGAATTTCTGCCCTGCGCGGGAACGCTGGACGAATACACCGCACCGTCCGGCCCGTTTGTCCGAGTCGACACCGACGCCGGACCCGGGGTAAGAGTGCAGCCAAACTACGACTCGCTGGTCGCCAAGGTGACTACCTGGGGAACCAACCGCGACGAAGCGATCGCTCGGATGCGCCGGGCGCTGAGTGAACTGCGGATTACCGGGCCGGGCATACACACCACCGCCGGACTGCTCGCCGAGGTGATCCGTCACCCGAGATTCCTCGCCGCCGAACACGACACCACAACGCTGGAAAGCATCATCGCCGAATCGAGAAACAAAAGTGAAACATAACCGGAGGTGGCCACGATGGACGCGATTCCCCTGGTTCACGCAAGTTTGGGCGAGCAGGAACTGGCAGCTGTCGCGGAGGTGTTCTGCTCAGGCTGGCCGGCTGGTCAGGGCCCGAGCGGGCAGGCGCTGGAGAGGGAGCTGGCCGAACGTTATGGGGTTGGTGGCGCGGTCGCGGTGAGCAACTGCGGCGCCGCGCTGCACCTGGGCCTGCTCGCGCTCGGCGTCGAGCCGGGCGACGAAGTGATCGTCGCCGACTATACGTTCCCGGCTCCTGCCCATGCGGTGCGATACGTCGGTGCGGTCCCCGTCTTCGCCGACGTGCGTGCCGATACCGGCACCGTAGACCCACAGGCGGTAGCGGACTTGGTCGGTCCGCGAACGGTGGGTGTGATCGCGGTGGACACGGTCGGTCTGCCCGCCGACTACGCGGAGCTGCAGTCGATCACGGACCGCTACGGACTGTTTCTCTTCGAGGACGCG
Organism: Pseudonocardia sp.; assembly: GCA_036500625.1. Classification (GTDB taxonomy): domain Bacteria; phylum Actinomycetota; class Actinomycetes; order Mycobacteriales; family Pseudonocardiaceae; genus Pseudonocardia. The sequence goes on from DASYBQ010000013.1 coordinate 32,255, forward strand.
GCATGTGCGGTTGGCGCGACGTACCAGGGGCGTGAGGCGGGTGCGCTGGCACCGGTAGCCTGCCTGTCCTTCCACGGGCGCAAGGGAATCACCAGCGGTGAGGGCGGGGCTCTGCTCACCGCCGATCCGGGCCTCGCGGCCGACGCGAAGCTGCGGTCGTCCTTCGGCATCGGAAGCATCTTCGATCAGGCGCGGGTGGTCGGCCTGCCGATCCCGGAGTTCACCGAAATCGGCTACAACTACAAGCTGTCCGACATCGCCGCCGCGATCCTGCGGGTGCAGATAGGCCGGATCGGCGAGCTGCTGGACCGTCGACGCGCTGTCGCGGCACACTACGCCAAACTGCTCGCCGACGAAGAGCTCGTCACGGTGCCGCACGTACCTCGGGACCGCACCCACGCCTGGCAGGCCTACCTGGTGACCTTGGATCCCAGCGTGGACCGTGCGGGGGTCGCCGCCGACCTACGTGCTCAGGGCATCGGCTGCGGGCACGGTACGTGGGCGTGCCACCTGCAGCCGGTCTACCAGACGAAGCAGCCGTGTCCGGTCTCGGCGGATCTCTTCCAGCGCCAGCTCGCCATCCCCATGCACGCCGAGCTCAGCATGAACCAGGTCGAACGGATCGCGGAAATCCTGCCTACCGCGCTCCGGACCCACGCGCGTCTACAGAGCCGACCCTCGGAGAAGCTTCCCAGCCAGTGCCAGGACCCAGGAGGGACGGCATGAACACCAACCAACCGACGCCGGATCGGATTATGCAGCTCGTCAACGGCTACTGGGCCACCGGCATCCTCGGCGCGGCGGCGAGCCACTCGCTGTTCACCCATCTCGAAACCGGCGCGGACACTGCCGGCCAACTGGCCGCTCAAGCCGGGATCTCCGAGCGGGGCGCGCAAACCCTCCTCGATGGGCTGGTCAGCCTGGGCCTGGTCGAGCTGCGCGACGGCAGTTACCGCAACACCGCCGAGGCAGCCACCTTCCTGGTCGAAGGCCAGCCCGCCTGCTTGAGCAACTTCGCCAAACTCAAGCTGGCCCACATGGGCAACTTGGTAACCCTGCCTGAGGTAGTCCGCACCGGGGGGCCCGTGACGGACGCAACGGTGGAGGTGGCCGACAACCCCCACTGGGAAGAGGTGGTCCAGGCCATCGCCGCGCAGTCGGTTCCGGTGGCGACGGTCGCCGCCGACATGCTGCGGCTGGCAGAGGCCGGAGAGATCTCGATCCTTGACGTAGGCGGTGGATCGGGCATCTACTCGGCCACCTGGCTCGAGCTCAACCCCGCCGCCCGCTCGACCCAGCTCGACTGGGGGCCGATTAACGCGATCGCCCGTCGGCTTCTGGCCGAGCGAGGCACGGCTGACCGTTTCACCTGCATCGACGGTGACTTCCACACCACCGACTTCGGCACCGCCGCCTACGACATCGCGGTGTACTCCCACATCGCCCACCAGGAGGGGCCGGAGGACAACATAGCGATCTTCACCAAGCTCCGGGACGCCGTCAAGCCTGGCGGCACGTTAGTCATCAATGACTACATCGTCGATGACGACCGAAGCGGCCCGCCCTTCCCGCTGATCTTCGCCTCGGAAATGCTGCTCAAGAGCAAACAGGGAGGAACCTGGCGGCGAGCCGCCTACCACGCCTGGCTCGCCAAGGCCGGCTTCGAAAATGTCTCGTTCCATCCCACACCCTCGCCCACCACATTGGTCTTCGCCCGGTAGCAAGCTCGCATGTGGATGGAGAGCAGGGTGCCGTCTACCAGACATTGCTGCGGCGATCCGGCCTGTGAGGCTCCTGGTGCGCTGCCAATCCTTACTGACCTTCGTGCTTTAGAGCGATAGTCCGGCGTGTTGTAGGAATGAGTACGGCAGGTACCCGGCAGGGGGTCGGCAAAGTTAGGTGATCTTGATTAGTTGGAGTGGTCGACGGGCGTCGCGGGGGTGATGTCGGAGTGCGGCGGCGATGTTTGTGGTGCCGGGACAACAGGGCTTCCACGGGGTTGAGATCGGGGGCGTCGCGGCGCCGGTAGACGGCGCGGTCGAAAGCTGATGACCGAGCGTCGTCGCGCCTAACGGGCCTTTGAAGACGGCCCCTAGGCCAGGCCGTGTCCGCAAAGTCGCGCCGGGAACCTTGCGTCTCCCGCAGGCGCCAGACGACGCGGCCTGATCCGAGGCAAAGTTGCGGACACGGCCCAGGCACCTGGGCCAAGATCTTGTCGAGCCGGCGGATCTGGTGGCCGCCTGCATCGACGTCAACGAGTTCATGGTGTCGAACAATCGATCGATAGAGCTGGTGCGGTGGCCACGTCG
>DASYBQ010000014.1:0-4632 GCA_036500625.1 Pseudonocardia sp.
CGGAGATTGCCGCCGCCGCGGCCACGTTCGCCGCGCACGCCCACCCCGGCACCGTCCTCGCCGTCCACACCCTCACCACCCCACCACCCGCACGAGCCACCCCGAAAACCGCATGCGTGCAGACCGCCACCGTCCGGGCGACAGTCACCACGTGCGCCGCCGAATGGGACCCGGCGCGAATGATCCACACCACCCGACGCACCTGGGAATTCGCCGATCAGGCCCCTCACCGACGGAGAGGAACCAGCGCGGCGCCGGTCGACGGCGGAACCCATTCCAGCGGTCGTGGCCGAGCGTTTCCGAACGCTTCGCGAACGCGCCGGCATGTCCCAGCAGGAGCTGGCCGACGCCTTGAACGAAGTTGGGGGCTAACAGCGACACTGGACCGCAACATCCTGATGCAGGTGGACCAGGGCTCAGGGGTTTGCTGGCCGAGGGCCACCACACTCCGCGGCTTCCGGAGTTCGTTCTCCGTCGAGCCAAGGACCTCGGTGTCGAGCTTGCGGGCGTGAGCTGACCGAGCTGGAGTCGAGCGTGTTACGCGGCCAGTGGGTCGATCCGACCGACCAGACAACGGTCGTCGAGCACGCCGGCAGTATTTCGGCACGCGTCCGCTTCCTGGCGCACACCGTGCGCGTGCAAGACCATCGGCCCCAGCTCGCGGAAGCGGATCGCGCCGAAGACGCCGAAGTCGCGCCGCACACTGCCACTGCCGTACATGGTCTCGGTGGCGCTTGCCGAGCACATCCGCGAGTTCGACCCCGGGCCCGACGGTTTGCTGTTCCACACCGCGGCGGGGAGGCCGTACTGGCGCGAGCAGTACACCCAAAAGGTAATCGCTCCGGCGGTGCGCAAGGCCAAGCTCCCGGCCGGCACCACGTCGCATGACCTGCGCCACCACTACGCCTCGGTTTTGCCGGCGGCTGGCGAGTCGGTGATCGCGGTCGCGGAGCGGCTCGGCCACGAAAACGCGACCCTCGTACTGACTGGCTACGGGCACCTCATGCCCGACTCGGAGGACCGCACGCGCAAGGCAGCCGACGCAGCATGGAACGCGATTTCGGGTGCAGCAGGCGGAGCTGTCACGGTCCAGGAACGGCCTCGATGATCTACATGACAGCTCCGCCGCTGTTCAGAGCCGGTGCACACGCGGCGGTCAGTAGTACCAAGGGTAGGCGGACCAGTCCGGCGGGCGTTTCTGCAGGAACGCGTCCCGGCCCTCGACGGCCTCGTCGGTCATGTACGCCAACCTGGTGGTCTCCCCGGCGAACAGCTGCTGGCCGACCAAGCCGTCGTCGATCAGGTTGAACGAGTACTTGAGCATTCGCTGCGCGGTCGGCGACTTGCCGTTGATCTCCTTGGCCCACTGGATGGCGGTTGGCTCCAGCTCGGCGTGCGGGGCCACCTCGTTGACCGCGCCCATCCGGTGCATCTGCTCCGCGTCGTAGGTGCGGCCGAGGAAGAAGATCTCCCGAGCGAACTTCTGGCCGACCGCCCTGGCCAGGTACGCTGAGCCGAAGCCGCCGTCGAAGCTGCCGACGTCGGAGTCTGTCTGCTTGAACCGGCCGTGTTCGGCGGAGGCCAGCGTCAGGTCGCAGACCGCGTGCAGGCTGTGCCCGCCGCCGGCCGCCCAGCCGTTCACCACCGCGACGACCACCTTCGGCATGAACCGGATCAGCCGCTGGCACTCCAGGATGTGCAGCCGCCCGGCGCGCGCCGGGTCCACCGTCTCCGCAGTGTCACCGCTGGCGTACTGATAGCCAGTGCGGCCACGGATGCGCTGGTCACCGCCGGAGCAGAAGGCCCAGCCTCCGTCGCGGGGCGAGGGTCCGTTGCCGGTGAGCAGCACGCAGCCGACGTCGGAGCTCATCCTGGCGTGGTCCAGCGCGCGGTACAGCTCGTCGACCGTGCCAGGGCGGAACGCGTTGCGTACCTCGGGCCGGTCGAACGCGATGCGGACGGTGCCGTGCTCGACGTGGCGGTGGTAGGTGATGTCGACGAAGTCGAAGCCCGCGACCGTTCGCCAGGCTGTCGGATCAAAAGTCTCAGAGACGCTCTCAGTCACAACCCCGCACCCTATGCCGCCGGTTGCGAATGGCGGTGTGAGCGTTGGGGCCCACCTGGGGCCGAAGGCCCCACCGCGGAGGCGAAGCCTCTCCTCGGAACAAGAAGACAGCCCAGGCGAAGCCGGGTCCACGCAGTTCGGGGGGTCGTTGGGGGGCGAAGCCCCCCAACGAGGGTTCTCGCGCTGGCCGGCTACGCCCCCGGGCCGGCCAGCGCGAGAGGTCTACTCGCCGCTGGTGCCGCTCGTTTCGGACACCTCGCGGGTGGTCCGGGGGCTCGTCGTGGTCCTCGACTTGGTGCTCGACGTCGAGGACCCGGACGTACCCGTCGACCCGGACGTACCCGTCGACCCGGATGCTCCTGTCGAGCCCGTCGACTCGGCGGCGGTCGAGCCGCCGGAGTTCGCCGAGCCGCCGGAGCTGGTCGAGGAGTCCGAGGTGCCGGCCGCCGCGGCGAACTTGCCGTTGCACGGCGGCGCCCACAGCCCGGCCTTGTCTGTCTTGGCTCGGGTCTGCGCGTCCTTGATCGCGGCCGCGTTGTGCACCGGGCGGGTGCCTTCGTAGTACTTCGCCATGCCGGCGCCGACGATGTCACTCGAGTAGTCGGTGCCATCGCCCAGCTGCAGGTAGGCGAGCCGGTGCCCGGCCTTGTCGGTGACCGGCTGGGACGGGTCGGTCACCAGGGTGACGGTCTTGTTCGCCAGCTTGTCCGTGGCGAACTGCTTGGCCTCGGTTGCGCCGCAGGAGTTCCCCGCCGGCGAGACGATGCCGAGTAGCACCACCATGCCGGTCACCGGCCCGGACACCTCCACCCGGTCCGCGGCCACGATCTTGGTCACGCTCACCATCGGCCCGAGCGGGGAGTCCACCGCCGCGGCCGGGGTCGGGCTGACCGGGGCCGCCTCGTTGTGGCTGTTCGGGGTGATCAGTTTGGCGCTGCCGATGGCGGCCAGCCCGATCAGGCCGGCCGCGCCGGCGCCGAGCCACACCCACTTCTTGCTCCGCTTGGGCCGCGCGGGCGCGGGCGGGACGACGCCGGTGAAGGGCTTGGACGGCGCCTTGTGCTGCCCCTCCTGCTCCGAACCGCCGCGTCCGGCACGCTTACCTGTCTCGCCGCCGCGGTTGCCCTTCTCGCCGGCGCGCTCGCCCCGGCCTCGGCCACGAGCATCGGAACCGGGAGCCTGCCAGCTGATCGGCTTGGGTCGCTTGGTGCCCTCGGCGGTCAGGCCCGCCGCGTCCACAGCGTCCATTTCGGACTCGTCGTCCTGGACGTCGCCCTCGGCCGACCGCTGTGGCCGGCCCTTCGGGCGGGTCAGTGCTGCTGGCTCTTCGGTCTCGTGGTCGAGGTAGCCGGCCTGTGCCTCGTCCTCGGCCAGCGCGCTGATCGGCACCTCACCGACCATGCCGGCGAGCTGCGCTGGCGGTGTGTCGCCCTCGGCGGAGCGCTGCTGCTGGTCCAGGTTCTGCTTCTGCGTCGGGATCGCCGAGGTACTGGCGATCGTGTTGACCGGCATCGCCCCTGGCAGTGTGCCGGAGGACGGCACCAGCGCCGGGTGGGTGCCTGGCGAGTTGCGGAAGGAACGCGGCGGCGCGTAGCTGTTCACCCAGTACGCGGTGTCCTGCATCGGGTTGCGCTCGGGCGCCGAAGATTCCGGAGTCTCGGGACTCTCCGACGGCGCCAACCGGGTGGTCGTGCCGAGCCCTTCGGCCTCGATGCCGGCGGCGGCGCGGCCGCGTGGGTGCTCGGCCACCGCTCTGGCGCCGGCCCGGTGGTGTCCGTTGGTGCGCAGCGCGACGGTCGCCTCGGCGTGGCTGCCGGCGTGGCTGCCGGCAGAGCCCTCCGACCTGCCGTTCGCGCCGGAGCGCCGCAGACCGCCGGTCCCGCTGGACCGCCGATAGTCGGAGGGTCGCAGCGCCGCGGTGGCCGACTCCAGCCCGCCGGTGCCGGTGCCCGCCTCGGCCATGCCCGGCTCGTCGCCGGCCAGGTTCGGGTCGTCCCCGGTGGCACCCAGATCGGCGCCGGGCGTGCCCAACTTGTCATTGGTCCGCTCGGTACCGGCCGTGCCCAGATCGCTTTCTCGGGCGGCCGGGCTGCTGGCGTGTCCCGGGGCGGTGCTCGGCCGCTTCGTCGATGCGGGCTCGGATCCGTACGGCTGCGACTCGCCGCCGAGGCCGTCGTCGAACGCGTCGAAGTTCTCGAACCCTTCGAAACCCGGGTGGGACTGGTCCGCGCCGAGGGTGTGCGGCCCGAGGAAGCTCTCCGCGCCGCCGTGCAGTGCCTCCCCGGCCAGCGCGCGGACCAGTGAGACGATGTCCTGCGCATCCGGCATCGGCACCTGGCGCAGCGTCGCTGTGCTGGCCGAGTCGGACACCGTGACCGTTGCGCGGCTGCCGTCCGCCACCCACTCGGCCGACGACAGTCGACCCAGTGGGAACCCTTCGCTGGCTTGGCCGCTGCGCCCGTCGCGTAGCAACAGCACCCGGTAGTCGGTCACCGCGAGCAGCCCCGGACCAGCGCCGTAGATGCCGCTGGCCAGCCGCTGCACGGTCTCACCCTCGCGCAGGTACG
>DASYBQ010000015.1:0-5712 GCA_036500625.1 Pseudonocardia sp.
GCTATAACCGCCCGCAACACTCACGGCTTTCGCATGGCGGCCGGGCGGGTGAGACGATGGGGGAATGTCCAGTGCGGGCCCGAGGGCCGAGGCGAACGTCGATCTGGCCGCCATCCGGCACAACGTGGGGCTGCTGTCCGGCGCGGCGGCTCGTTCTGGCGCGGCCACCATGGTCGTGGTCAAGGCCGAGGGCTACGGGCACGGCGCGGTGCAGGTGGCCGGCGCGGCGCTGTGCTCAGGGGCCAGTTGGCTGGGTGTGTGCACCATGGCCGAGGCGCTGACGCTGCGTGAGGGCGGCATCACCGCGCCGATCCTGAGCTGGCTGGATCTGCCGACCGACGACTACACGCCAGGGGTGGCCGCCGGGGTCGACCTGAACGTGGCGTCGGTCCGCCAGTTGGCCCGAGTCCGCCGCGCCGCCGAGGACACCGGTCGCACCGCCCGCATCCACCTGAAGGTCGACACCGGGCTGTCGAGGAACGGGTGTGCCGAGGCGGACTGGCCGGAGCTGGTGGACGCCGCCGCGAAGGCAGCCGCGGACGAGTCGGTCGAGGTCGTCGCGGTCTGGTCGCACCTGGCGCACGCCGACGCCCCGACGCACCCGACGCTGGACCGCCAGGCCGCCCGGCTGGACGCGGCGTACCGGCGGGCCACCGACGCGGGGCTGTACCCGATCCGCCACCTGGCCAACTCGGCGGCCACCATGACCCGCCCCGACCTGCACTACGACCTGGTCCGCCCGGGCATCGCGGTCTACGGGCTGGACCCGGTCGGGCCGCCGCCCTCGGAGTTCGGCCTGCGCCCGGCCATGACGTTCCGCACCCGGGTAGCGCTGGTCAAAAGGGTGTCGGCCGGTGAAGGGGTGTCCTACGGGCACGAATGGACCACCCGCGAGGAGACCAGGCTGGCGTTGTTGCCGGTCGGGTACGCCGATGGGGTGCCGCGCCGGTTGGGCAGCCGACCCAGCGGGGTCGGCGGCATGCGGGTGCTGTTGGCCGGCCGGGTCCGCCCGGTGGTCGGCCGGGTGTGCATGGACCAGCTCGTGGTGGACTGCGGACCCGATGACGCTGGTGCCGACCCGGTCGTCGAGGGCACGCCGGCCATCCTGTTCGGCCCTGGCGAGCAGGGTGAACCGACCGCGCACGACTGGGCGGAGGCGCTGGGCACCATCCACTACGAGATCGTCACCGGGTTGCGCGTCGGCCGGGTGTCCCGCACGGTAGCGGACAGCGAGTCGGAGACCGGAGTGTCCTGATGGGGACGCCGACTCCGGACACCAGGGGGTCATCGGTGAGTGGCGACCGTCGTCGGCGGGCCGGCAGTGTGATCGGTGGGGTGGCCGGCGCGGCGGCGACCGGGGCCGCGATCGGGGTCGCCGCCCGCTGGTCGAAGCTGGCCAGGGAACGGCGCACGCCGCACGACGAGCCGGAGCGGCTGGGCATGCAACCCGCCGGCACCGAGTGGTCGGTGGCCGCCGACGACGGTGTCCGGCTGGCCGCCGAGGTGATCGATCCGCCGGACGGGCGCGCCGAGCTGACCGTGGTGCTGGTGCACGGGTTCGCCCTCGACCGGCGCTGCTGGCACTTCCAACGCCTCGCGCTGGCCGAGCTGACCAGCCCGAGGGTCCGGCTGGTGCTCTTCGACCACCGCAGCCACGGCCGTTCCGAGCGGGCCGTCCGGGCCAGCTGCACGATCGCTCAGCTCGGCTCGGATCTGGACGCCGTGCTGCGCGCGCTCGCCCCGGACGGCCCGGTCGTGCTGGTCGGCCACTCCATGGGCGGCATGTCGATCATGGCGCTGGGCGAGGAGAAGCCCGAGCTTTTCGGCAGCCGGGTGGTCGGCGTCGCGCTGCTGTGCACCTCGGCGAGCGAGGTGGCCCTCGGCGGCCTGCCGGGCACGTTCCTGTCCCGGCGCAACCCGCTGACCCGCGCCGTCGGCCTGCTCGCGCACTGGCAGCCCAGGGCGGTGGAGCGGACCCGCGCCATGATCACCGATCTGATCTGGGGTGTGACCAGGGCTTATGCCTACGGCGACCGGCGGGTGGACCGCTGGTTGGTCGACTTCGTGCATGCGATGATCAGCGCCAACGGGGTGGACGCGCTGACCGACTTCATCGACACACTGGACAGCCATGACCGCCTCGCCGCGTTGCCCGCGCTGACCCGTTGCCGGACGTTGGTGCTGTCCGGCGAGGCGGACCGGATCATTCCGCCCCGGCACGCCGAGGTGGTCGCCGCGCGGCTGCCGGACGCCGTCGTGGTCCGGCTGCCCGGCGTCGGCCACATGGCGATGCTCGAGCGGCCGGACGTGGTTGACGAGGCCGTCACCGGGCTGATCAGCGAGGTTGCGCCGCCTATCGGGCTACTGCGGCGGTTGAGGAAGCGAGCATGAGCGAACCGTGCACCCTCGGCGAGACCGGGCTGGAGCTGGCCACCGAGGCGGACACCGAGGCACTGGGTGCCCGGATCGGCGCGACGCTGTCCGCCGGGGACGTGGTACTGCTCTCCGGGCCGCTCGGCGCCGGCAAGACGGTGCTGGCCAAAGGCATCGCGCGCGGGCTGGGTGTGCTCGGGACGGTGACCTCGCCGACCTTCGTCATCGCCAGGGAGCACCCACCGGCGCCGGGCGGGCGCGGCGTGCCGCTGGTACACGTGGATGCCTACCGGCTGGGTGGTCGCGCCGAGCTGGACGACCTGGACCTGGACACCGAGCTGGCCGACGCCGCCGTGGTGGTGGAGTGGGGCGAGGGGCTGGCCGACCGGCTCGCCGAGCGGCACCTGCTGGTCCGGCTGACCCGCCGCGACGACGACAGCCGGCTCGCGGTGCTGTGCCAGGTCGAGGCGGAAGACCCGGCATGATCGAGGCGGTGATCTTCGACTGGGGCGGCACCCTGACGCCGTGGGTGACCATGGACCACCTGGTCGGCTGGCGGACATACGCCGATGTGCTGTACCCGGACGACCCGGTCCGCGCCGAGTCGGCGGCCGCCGCGCTGCACGCCGCCGAGGAGGCCCGCTGGGTCAGGGTGCGCGACGGGCAGTACGCGTTCACCCTGGAGCAGGTGGTTGCCGACGCAACCGGTGCGCTGGGGTCCGAGGTGCCCTACCGGGAGGACGCATTGGCCGCGTTCCGGGACTTCTGGACGGCCGCGACGCACACCCACCCTGAGGTCGGGCCCACCCTGACCCAGCTGCGGGAACGCGGCCTGCGGCTCGGCGTGCTGTCCTCCACCGGCTGGCCCGGCGACTGGCACGAGGACTTCTTGCGCCGCGACGGCGTGCTGGAGCTGTTCGACGCCTGCGTGTGGAGCTCCGACCTGAGCTGGACCAAGCCGCACCCGGAGGCGTTCGCCGCCGCGATGGCGGCGGTCGGCGCGCAGGACCCTGGGGCCTGCGTCTACATCGGCGACCGGCTCTATGACGACGTCTCCGGCGCCAAGGCGGCCGGCATGCGTGCCGTGCTGGTCCCGCACAGCGACATCCCCGCCCACCAGCTCGTCGAGGTGGACGTGGAGCCGGACGCGGTGCTGCACCGGCTGTCCGACCTACCGGCCCTGCTCGCCGACTGGTGACCGGTGGCTGCCTCGTGAGTGCGTAGTGCTCCCGAGGGCACCAGGCACTCACGAGGGCGGGTTGGGAGCGGCGGGTCGTAGGCTGTCCGGGTGCTGGTACTTGCCTTGGACACCTCGACCGAGACGGTCGCTGTCGGGCTGCTGCGGGTGCCTCAGGACGGCGAGCCGACGGTGCTCGCCGCCGAGGCGCACCCCGGTGCCCGTCGGCACGGCGAGCAGCTGATGCCCTCGGTCCAGGCCGTCTGCGCCAAGGCCGGCCACCGGCTGGATGAGCTGGCCTCGGTGGTCTGCGGGGTCGGGCCGGGGCCGTTCACCGGGTTGCGGGTGGGGCTGGTCAGCGCGGCGAGCCTCGGCGACGCACTGGGTGTGCCGGTGTACGGCGTCTGCTCACTCGACGCCATCGCGACGGTCGCCGGCGCCGGTGGGCCGCTGCTGGTCGTCAGCGATGCCCGGCGCCGCGAGCTGTACTGGGCGGCCTACGACGAGTACGGCGAGCGCACCCACGGGCCGTCGGTGGACACCCCGGCCGCGCTGGCCGGCCGGGTCACCGAGCTGGGCGTCCGTCGGGTGGCCGGACCGGTCGCGGCCGCATACGCGGAGGCACTCGGCCTGCCGGAGTCGCCGCCAGGGCTGACCCCTTCGCCGGCCGGGTTGGTCGCCTCGGCCGGTGTGGCGCTGCGAGCGGGGTCGGCTCCCGGGCCGCTGGAGCCGCTGTACCTGCGCCGTCCGGACGCCGTGCCACCCGGTGAGCGCAAACGGGTCAACGCATGAGGGAGGTTTCGGCCATGAGCCCGCTCGTCACGGTCGGACCGCTGTACCGCACCGACGCGGACGGCTGTGCCGCGCTGGAGCGGCTGCTGTTCGCCGGGGACGACCCGTGGTCGGCGCGGATGTTCCGCGACGAGCTGGAAGTCGGGCACTTCTACCTGGCCGCCCGTACCGCCGACCGGTTGATCGGCTACGGCGGGCTCGCCCTGATCGCCGGCCCGCCGCAGGTCGAGGCCGAGATCCACACCATCGGCGTGCACCCCGACCACCAGGGCCACGGCGTGGGCCGGCGGCTGGTCGCCGGTCTGCTCGGCCGCGCCGACGAGCTGGCGGCCACGGTGTTCCTGGAGGTGCGCACCGACAACGAGGCCGCGGTGGCGCTGTACGAGTCGGAGGGCTTCGAGAAGCTCGGGGTCCGGCGCAACTACTACCGCCCCAGCGGCGCCGACGCCTTCACCATGCGCCGCCCGTCCCCGCACCACCCCTGACTCACCGCCGCCCGCCGCACACAGCGAACTACCTGACGGCACACAGCCAGTGGTCGCCGCACACATGTCCGGTCAAGCGTTGCTTTTGCAACACGTGTTCGCCCAGAGCCGGATGATCGCCGGGTAGCGACGTTCCCACTTGCCGCTTCTCGGCGAACCGATCCAGCGCCGCGGCCTCGCTGGGGCTGTCCAGTCCTTGCGCGACGGGAACAGTAGATACACGCCCCAATCGGCTGCTGACCACGTACTCCCAGCTCAGCAGCCCTTCTCTGCGATGCACATACCTACCATCTGCGGAACTCCGACCTGGCACGCACCGGCGACTGGTAACCGAAGAACCAAAACGCGCTCTGAGTCACGTGCGGTCACCGGCGCCGAACCTGGTGGTTTCTCCATCCAGGAGCACCCCAGCGACACTCACAGATCGAGCCAACTGGTGGGCCAGGCCGGCGTCGGCAACCACAACGGACAAGTCCACGGAATGGCACGCTGAAGCGGCGGCCAGATTCGGGTCGAGTCACGCCGGGTCACCGGCACCGATCCTGGTAGCGGACCAGATCGGAACCGCTGACCTACACGCTCACAGATTCGGGTTCAGCTGGCGGAGCTCGCCTGCGGGGGCCGTGGACTACGGACAATTGAGGCGGTGGAGAGGATCAGGAGTACGGCCTCCACGACGAGGCTGACCAGTCCGAGTGGCTCGGTCCAATTGCCTTTGTCGTCGGTGTAGTTGGGAAGCCCGGGCCCGCGGGAGAGTATGTAGCCGATCAGCGGTCCGGCGGCCACTCCGATGGCTACGAACCAAGTAGCTCGCGTGCGGCTTATTATGAGGGCCAGGGCGGTGAGTATCGCAACGATCTCCAAAATCCAGTAGCCGGCTCCGAC
>DASYBQ010000016.1:0-10590 GCA_036500625.1 Pseudonocardia sp.
GTCGTGGCTGGCCTGCCAGAATTCCACACTGGACGGGGTCACCAGGTAGCGGGTCCAGCCGGGCGCGACCAGGTCGGGGTGCTGCTCGACCTGTTGGCGGGCCTGCTCGGCGGCGGCCGCCAGGTCCGCCGGGTCGGCCAGTACCTCGGACTGGTGGCCGACGAACGCCTCGGTGCGCGAGGCGGGGGAGCGCTCCTGGAAGTCCCGGGCGGAGACGGCCGGCTCGTGCGGCGCCGCCATCCCGCGCACCCGGACCTGGCGACCCCTGCCCGGCCAGAAGAACGTCAGCGCGGCGCGCGGGTCCTTCGCCAGCTGGACACCCTTCGGACTGTCCGCGCTGCTGGCGATGGAGAAACCGGTGGCATCGACGTCCTTCAGAATGACCACCCTGGCATCCGGCGTGCCGTCCGCGGCGACGGTGGAAAGGGTGAGCGCATGCGGAGCGAGCACGTGCTCACCGGCTTCGTGCAACCACTCGAGGAACAGCTCGTGCGGTGCCGCCGGGGCCTGGTCCGGATCGAAGGTGGACAGCTCGTCCGGGAAGGACGGCCACCCCCGCAGTCTGTTCATCGCGCCTCCTCGTCGCTTTCTCAGCGAAGAGTCCTCCTTTGCGCCGGTCCTGCTGCAACTCGTCGGAGTGGCGTTGCGCCCCGATGGACTGATGAGCTGAGCGCGGCCGGGTCAGATGGCGCGTTTTGAGTGGCTGCGGGCGGCTCGAGCCGGGTCGAGCCGCCCGGCCCTCGGGCCGACGTGGGTCGGCTCGGTTTGCTTGCCCTTTGCTCGGCGGGCGGCCCGGTTGAGCGGCTGCCCGCCGGCTGCGGCGTCAGTGTCGGCCGCTACGTCGATTTCGGGTGCCGCGCGGTCGGTTTCGGGCGCGGGATGTGTTGCCGGGGGGGTGGGTCGGGTTGACACGGTGGCCTCCGAGGAATTCGGGGAAAGGGGAACGGCGACGGGCGCAACAACACTCAGAGGATCCCCGGACCAGCGTAACCGGGCGGCCACGGCTAGGTCGCGCGAGTTTCAGTGCGCCCGGTGTTCATGGGCTCAGCGCATGGAAGCGGTTCTGGGTGGGTTCCAGGCCGTCGGTGAGTAGTGCTTCGACCGCGTCCGCGCACAGCTCCACGGCCAGGTCCACCTCGGTGCGCTCGGCGGCAGAGAACCGGCGCAGCACGTAGTCGGCCGGGTCCATCCGGCCAGGTGGACGGCCGATGCCGAAACGGGCCCGCAGGTAGTCCCGGGTGCCGATGGACTGGCTGATCGAGCGCAGCCCGTTGTGGCCGCCCTCGCCACCGCCACGTTTGAGCCGCACCGTGCCCAGCCCGAGGTCCAGGTCGTCGTGTACCACGATCAGCGCCTCGACGGGCACACCGTAGTACCGCAGCACCGAGGCCACCGGGCCGCCCGAGACGTTCATGTAGGAGCGGGGCTTGGCCAGCACCACCCTGCTGCCGGCCAGCCGACCCGCCGCGACGTCCGCGAGCCCCCGGTGCGCCTTGAACCGTTCCCCCGCCCGGGCCGCCAGCCGCTCGACCACGGCGAACCCGACATTGTGCCGGGTGTCGGCGTACTTCGGACCGGGGTTGCCGAGCCCGACCACCAGGCCGAGCTCGGCGGACGCACCGCTCATGGGCTTGCGGGATCAGCTCTCGTCGCCGGAGGACTTGTCGATGTTGGCGACGGTCTCCCGGTCGCCGGAGGTCTCCTCGTCGTCCACCGCGGGGGTGTCCGGCTCGTCCTCGACCACACCGGCGCCCTCGGTGTCGACGTCGGCCTCCATGTCGTCGGCGGTCGGCGCGGCGACCACGTTGGCCACGAGGTACTCGCCGTCGGTGCGCAGCTCTACGCCGTCGGGTAGCGGGACCTGGCTGGCCTGGAACTGGGTGCCGACCTGCGCGTCCTCGATCGACACCTCGAGGCTGTCCGGAATGCTCGACACGTCGGCCTCGACCTCGAGCCGGTCCAGCTCCTGGGTGACCAGCGTGCCCGGCGCGGCCTCGCCGACCACGTGCACCGGTACCTCGACGACGACCTTCTCGCCGCGCTTGATGACCAGCAGGTCGACGTGCTCGATGTAGTTGCGGATCGGGTGGGTGACCACCGTCTTCGGCAGCGCCAACTGCGTGCCGCCGCTCACCGCGACGGTGAGCACCGCGTTGCGGCCGTGTTCACGTAGCGCGCGGGCGAAGTCCAGGTCCGGCAGCGCAAGGTGCACCGGCTCGGAGCCGCGGCCGTAGAGCACCGCCGGGATCATGCCCGCGCGTCGGGTGCGTCGGGCCGCGCCCTTCCCGAACTCGGTGCGGGGTTCGGCATTGATACGGACCTCGGCCACGGCAGTGCACTCCTGTCACAACTAGCTGCATACGAAACTCATCGGGCGGGCCACGGCACGACACGGCGCCGGATCAGATCCGCCGACCAACGTCGATTACGGGGGCGCGCGGGGCTCCCACCCTCGCCGAGGCAACCTCACGAGCATACGCCACGCTCACCAGCGGATCCGAATCGCGGCGGACCGGTCGCCGCAAAAGCCTTGCCGCCCACCGTGTCCAGTGCTAGCAGTTCCGCCCAGCGGAGCGCGGCAATCGACACGGCGGTCGAGAAAACACTTCCTGTGGCTCTGGCTCGCGAAACCTAGGAGGGTGCGCCGGAGGGCGCCTGCTATGCGTTGCCGTCGAACAGGCTGGTTACCGAGCCGTCGTCGAAGACCTCGTGGATGGCCCTGGCGAGCAGTGGTGCGATGGACAGCACGGTGAGCTGCGGGAACCGCTTGTCCTCCGGGATCGGCAGCGTGTTGGTCACCACGACCTCCCTCGCCCCGCAGCCCGACAGCCGCTCCTTGGCCGGCCCGGACAGCACGCCGTGCGTGCTCGCGATGATCACGTCGGCGGCGCCTTCGGCGAGCAGCTCGTCGACCGCCGCCGCGATGGTGCCGCCGGTGTCGATCATGTCGTCGATGACGATGCAGGTGCGCCCCGCGATGTCACCGACCACCCGGTTGGCCACCGCCTGGTTGGGCCTGAGCGGATCCCTGGTCTTGTGGATGAATGCCAGTGGGCAGCCGCCGAGCAGCTCCGACCACTTCTCCGCCAGCCGCACCCGCCCGGAGTCCGGCGAGACCACCGCGATCTCCCGGTCGGAGTAGGAGTCCCTGACGTACTCGGCGAGCAGCGGCATAGCCCACAGATGATCCACCGGCCCGTCGAAGAAGCCCTGAATCTGCGCGGTGTGCAGGTCCACCGTCATGATCCGGTCCGCGCCGGCGGTCTTGAACATGTCCGCTACCAGGCGGGCCGAAATCGGCTCGCGGCCGCGGTGCTTCTTGTCCTGGCGGGCGTAGGGGTAGAACGGCATCACGGCGGTGATCCGCTTCGCGGAGGCACGCTTGAGCGCGTCGACCATGATCAGCTGTTCCATCAGCCAGTCGTTGATCGGGTGGCAGTGGCTCTGGATGACGAACGCGTCGCAGCCCCGCACCGACTCCTCGAACCGGACGAAGATCTCGCCGTTGGCGAAGTCGTGCGCGGTCTGCGGGGTGATCGTCACATCGAGGTGCTTGGCGACCTGTTCAGCCAGTTCCGGGTGTGACCGCCCGGCGAAGAACATCAAGCTCTTCTTGGGGGTTGCCGACATGGCGGTCATGTTGTGGTTCCGCCTCCTACCCGAGTTGGCTGCCCCCGTGTGGTGTCGCCGAGGTACCTACAGTGTCACCCGAATTCGACGCGGACACCGTGCCGGGTGTCCTTTCGGGCTCAGCGAAGCTCTGAACTGGGCCTGAGCCGGTCAACGCCTGCCGCGCGGCCATCGCGGAGGGAGTCTCCGGTCGTCGCCGGGTGACCCAGCCGTCAAGGTTGCGTTGCTCGCCGGCGGACACGGCCAGCGCCCCAGGCGGCACGTCCTCGCGGATCACCGCGCCCGCTCCGGTGTAGGCGCCGTCCCCCACGGTGACCGGGGCGACGAACGTGTTGTCCGAGCCGGTGCGCACGTAGGAGCCGACCACGGTGCGGTGCTTGGCCACACCGTCGTAGTTGACGAAGACCGAGGACGCGCCGATGTTGCTGCCCTCACCGATCGTGGCGTCGCCAACATAGGTCAGGTGCGGCACCTTGCTGCCCCGCCCGATCTCCGCGTTCTTCACCTCGACGAACGTGCCGATCTTGCCGTGCTCGCCGAGCCGCGCGCCGGGACGCAGGTAGGCGAACGGCCCGACGCTCGCTCCGGAGCCGACCCGCGCGCCGGTGCCGTGCGTGCGCACCACGCTGGCCCCCGCGCCGATCACACAGTCGGTCAACGTGCTGTCCGGGCCGATCCGCGCGCCGGCCGAGACGGTGGTTGCCCCGTGCAGTTGGGTGTTCGGCGCCAGCACAACGTCTGGCTCGAGGCGCACGCCGATGTCCAGCCAGGTGGTCGCCGGGTCGATCACGGTCACCCCGTTGTGCATCCAGGCGGTGACCAGCCGCCGGTTGAGCTCGGCGCGGATCTCGGCGAGCTGGACCTGGTCGTTCACCCCGGCCACCAGCCAGGGGTCCGGGCAGCGCAGCGCGCCCACCCGCCGGCCGTCACGGTGCGCGATGCCGAGTACATCGGTCAGGTACAGCTCACCCTGGCTGTTGGCCGGCGCGCCGGTGGTCATCGAGTCCGCGAGTCGGGCCAGCGCGTCGCGCAGCAGGTCCGCCTCGAATACGTAGACCCCTGAGTTGATCTCCGTTATGGCCAGCTGCTCGGGGGTGGCGTCGCGCTGCTCGACGATTGCCGTGACAGCACCATCGGCGCCATGGTCGGTGCGCAGAATGCGGCCGTAACCGGTCGGGTCGGCCAGTTCGGCGGTCAGCACGGTCACCGCGTTGCCGGCCACCGCGTGCTCGGTGAGCAGGCCGCGCAGCGTGCCGGAATCCAGCAGGGGCACGTCGCCGTAGGTCACCATTACCGGACCGGACAGCGCGGGCAACGAGTCCAGCGCGCACACCACGGCGTGCCCGGTGCCCAGCTGGCGGTCCTGGATGGCCAGCAGGGTGGAGCGGCTCAGCTCGACGGACAGCCCGGACAGGTACTCGCGGACCTGGTCCCTGCCGTGCCCCGCGACCACCACCAGGTGTTCGGGGGCCAGCGCGGCGGCGGCGTGCACGGCATGCCCGAGCAGTGGACGCCCACCGATCTCGTGCAGCACCTTCAACGTGCTGGAGCCCATCCGGCGGCCTTCGCCGGCGGCGAGCACCACCACCGCGGCCGGGTTGGGCGCCTCCTGGCTCCCCGGTGGGGCAGGCTGGACACGAATGTCCGGGCCGTGACTGTTGCCTGGCGCCATGGTGCGGGTCCCCCTGCCTCGTCGCGTGGCCGACGTCGACCCAGGAGTCCCCGGGCTCGTCGGCTGGACGGGTGCATGGTAGGACCGGGCCACCGACCGGGCGTGCCTCGACCCCGGCGCCGAACGGTCAGCCCCAGAAGATCATCCGGTCGTGCCTGTTCATCGGGCTGGTCAGCGCTTGCCCCCGGCGCGGGTGTCCACCGAAGCCACAATCGTGGCCAGCTCGGTCGGCCGGGACAGGAACGGGTAGTGCCCACTGGCGAGCTCCACCACCGTGTCGGCGTGGGCGGCCCAGCGCCGTTGAGTGTCCGGTGGGGTGGCGCGGTCGTCGGCGCAGACCACCGAGGTGGACGGCAGTTCCCGCCAGGCGGCGTGCGAGGGCGGTTGGCCGAACACCGAGGTGGACTGCCGGCCGGTGCGGGTCAACGCGCCCGCCACCAGTTCGGGTGGGCAGTCGTGCAGGAAGTGCGCGCGAAGGTCGCCCTCGGTGAGGTCGCCGCGCAACCGCAGGGCGTGCTGGTCGGCAGGTTCCAGCCACCTCGGCGCGTCCGGGTCCACCAGCTCGGCCAGTGCCTGGTCCGCCTCCGGGAGCATGCTGGCCAGGTAGACCAGGTGCCGGACGTTCGCCAGACCCGCGGCGGCGGCGCTGACCACCATCCCGCCGTAGGAGTGCGCGACCAACACCGTCGGTTCCTCGCCGGCCGAGGCGGCGCGCACGGCGGCGATGTCGTCGTACAGGTCGCCGAGCGGACCGTCACCGGTCGCAG
The DNA here is from genome assembly GCA_036500625.1 of Pseudonocardia sp. Lineage (GTDB taxonomy): Bacteria > Actinomycetota > Actinomycetes > Mycobacteriales > Pseudonocardiaceae > Pseudonocardia. Next base: position 6,070 of record DASYBQ010000016.1, read on the forward strand.
GGCCGCAGCTGGGCAGCGCTACCGCGGCGGAGCGCGCGCCCCGTTCGGCCAGTGGCGCTTCCATCCACTGCCACCACCACGCCACGTCCACCACACACGCGCCATGCACGAACAACACCCTCATGCTGGCTATCTGACCACGCCCGGGGGTCGCCGCACGGGGTGTTCGCCGAGAGCGCAGCAGTGCGTATGGCTACTTAAAGTTATCAACTGCGGGAACTGTGCGGCTATCAACACGAATGGGCTACCTGCATAGATAACACTGAGTATCACACAGGGTCGCTGGCTGTGACGCCTCGCGGCCCGGATAAGGTTCCGCCCGTTCACGGTCGGTGCACTCGGCCCGTATCGGAATCCTTGAAGGGGACTGGCGCATGTCACGGGATGGGCGTTCGAACGGGTTCCGTATCCGACGTGCTGTCGCGCGGCCGAGGTGGCTCGCCGCCAGCTTCGCGATGACCGCGGCGCTCGCGGTGGCCACCGTTGCCGCGCCGGCGATGGCCTCGGCGAGCCCAGCCTCTTCCCGACTGGCCGCCACGGTGGCTGGTACGCCGTGCGGTGCCGGCGTGGTGGCCTGTGTGGCGCGCGGTAAGAGCGGCTTCAACGGCAAGGCTTGGTTCGTCCGCAACGGCAAGGTGGTGCGTGGCCCGATTGACGCGACCACCGGCGGCCCGGGTGAGGACACCCCGGTGGGCACCTTCCACGTGCTGTCCAAGGACCTGCACCACGCGAGTACCGAGACCAACAACGCCAAGGGTCAGCCCTCGCCCATGCCCTACTCGGTGTTCTTCACCAAGTCCGGGGTGGCGTTCCACGGTGGCGGCGCGTTGGCCACCCGGACCGCGGGTTGCATCCGGCTGGCGAACAACGATGCCTCGTACTTCTTCGACAACCTCAAGCTCGGTGACACGGTGCAGGTCGTGGACGGCACCGGTCCGGCGGGTGACGAGGGCGACTCGCACGACTCCGGACACAAGGGCGGCGGCGGTCTGCTCGGTGGCCTGTAGGGCTTAGAGCCTGTTGGTGGATTGATCACGCGGCGATGGGTTGGGCTTGTCGGGGTTGGCCCCAGCGGGGTTGGGGTGGGTCGCCAGCGAGTTCGCGGGTCAGCCGGCGAGTCATGATGGCGACACTGGCCCACCACACCATGGCCTCGTGATGGTCTGGCCGTCGCTCATAATCTCGGACCAGCCGCCGGTGGCGGGTCAGCCATCCGAAGGTGCGCTCTACCACCCACCTGCGGGGCAGCACCACGAACCCGGCGACATTGTCGGTGCGTTTGATGATCGTCACGGTCAGGCGCAGCACGAAACCGGCGGCGAGACCCGCGCCGAAGGCATCACCGACGCGCTCGTCGACCGTGACGACGAGAGGTGAGGATTGGGGATCTCGGTTTGTGTATCTGATTTTTACAACGGCTTCTTCGAATGGACCAGCCCCCTGGGCCGCATCTACCGCGCCCAAGCCGAACCACTCAACCCACCAAAAACACCGGCACCACCGCGCACGGCCCCGACCAACGACCTGGACCCGCCGCCGTTCTGATCGTTCGAGCGAGCGCGACTCCGGGGGCCGTTAGAGGTAGCGGGCGCCGGGGCCTGGAGCGAGGCGCAGCCGGTCGGCGTTGTCGATCTCGTGGCCGTTCGCGCATTCCAGGTGGACGTTCACCTCAGCGCCGCAGCCGCCGTGCTGGACCTTCATTGGCGGGCCGTCCTCGCCGGCCAGGTGCTCATCGCCGTAGGCCATCACGGCCAGCAGGACCGGGCGTAGGTCGCGGCCGGCCTTGGTAAGCCGGTACTCGCTGCGGGCGCGCTGGCCCGGCTCCCGGTAGGACACCTTCTCCACCAGCCCCGCCTCGACCAGCCCGGCCAGGCGTCTGGTGAGCACGTTGCGCGCGATGTTGAGGTGCCCGGTCAGCTCGTCGAAACGGCGGACGCCGTTGAAAAGGTCGCGCAGCAGGACGAGCGTCCACGGGTGTCCGATCAGGTCCATGGTACGGGCGATCGAGCACACCGAGCTGTCGAGTTCGCGAGGGTTCATGACGGCCGACATGGTGCTTATCGTACCTGTATGAGTTGCTTTTGAAGACTCAGAAGGCGCATCCTTCATCTGGGTCTTAGAAAAAAACTCAGGAGGTGGCCAGCGATGACCAGGATCGTGGCGATGCACGGGTGTCAGCGCCGCGCCCTGGTGGCCCGGCTGGTGGCGCGCTGCGGCGCGGACGCGCTGCGTGCGCGGCTGTTCCTCAGCCCGGGGCGCGCACTGCCCGCCAACCTGGTCGACCTGCTCGCCGGTCCGGCCGACGGGCACGCCTACCTGGCCCTGGAGGACCACCGCCCGGTCGGTCTGGCCAACCTGGCACCGGACCAGCACGGCGCACTGGAGCTGGCTCTGCTGGTCGCGGACCGATGGCGGCGCCGGGGCATCGGCACGGCGTTGCTGCACCACGCGATGGCCGAGCCCGGCACCGCGGGCCTGCCGGTGCGGGCGGCGGTTCAGACGCACAACAACCCGGTGCTGGGACTGTTGCACTCGCTGCCGGTGCCCCCTCGCCTGACGGACTCGGTGCCGGGCGAGTACTACTTCGAGCTGCGCCCTGCGATCCCGGTCGAGACGGCGGCACCGATCGGACCGGTCAGCGCCGCCGGATAGGCTCGGTGAATGCTCGACCGCGCTGTGGTGGATGGCCTGTTCCCCGCTGATTTGCCCGACCCGTCGCACTGGGAGCAGTTCTACCCGTCGCGTGGGTTGCCGAATGGCGCCGAGGTGACCCGGTTCGCGCCGAGCCCCACCGGTTTCGTGCACATCGGCGGCGTCTACACCGCGACCATCGCGCGGGATGTGGCGCACCACAGTGGCGGCAGCTACTTCGTGCGCATCGAGGACACCGACCAGTCCCGCGAGGTGGCCGGCGTGGCCAGCCAGTTCGACCGCGCCTTCGAATATTTCGACATCGTCTCCGACGAGGCCCAGGACGCCCCGTGGGGGCCCTACCTGCAGTCGGCGCGCGAGCACATCTACCTCAGCTACGTGCGTGAGCTGATGCGCGAAGGCGCCGCCTACCCGTGCTTCTGCACCCGCGACGAGCTGGCCGAGATGACCAAGCGCCAGCAGGCCACCAAGGTCCCCACCGGCTACTACGGCTCCTGGGCACGCTGGCGTGACGCCGACCCAGGCGAGGTGGCCGCCAAGCTGGCCGCAGGCGACGACTACGTGGTCCGGTTCCGCTCACCCGGCACTCAGGGGCGCATCTCGTTCACCGATGCCATCCGCGGCCGGTTGGAGCACGAGGCCAACCGCAACGACGTGGTCATCCTGAAGACATCCTCGGCTTCCCCGAGGCTGCCCACCTACCACTTCGCGCACGCGGTGGACGAGCACCTGATGCGGGTCACCCTGGTGGTGCGCAGCGACGAGTGGATCTCCTCGGTGCCGCTGCACCTGCAGCTGTTCGAGGCGCTGGGCTTCCAGCCGCCGCGTTACGCGCACGTCGCGCCATTGATGAAGCAGGAAGGCGGGTCGAAGCGCAAGCTGTCCAAGCGCAAGGATCCCGAGGCCTCGGTGGACTTCTACCTCGACGCCGGCTACCCGTCCGAGGCGGTACTGTACTACCTGCGCGGGCTGGCCAACGGCCGGCTGGCCGAGTTGCCGCTGGCGCAGGCGCTGGTCGAGCCGATCCGGCTGGACGCCTGCGGGGTGGCCGGCCCACTGGTGGACATGGTCAAACTGGCCGACATCAGCGGCGACCACATCGCCACCCTTCCCGGGCCGGCGGTGCTGGACGCGGTCGCGGCGTGGGCCGCCGAGCGCGACCCGGAGCTGGTGGCGGTGCTCGCCGAGCACCGGGAGCTGGCCGCGCGGGCAATCGACGTGGAGCGGGTGGGAGTGGACAACCCGCGCAAGGACCTGTTCCGGTGGTCGGATTTCCGGTCGATATACGGATTCTTCTTCCCGCCACTGTTCACCCTGGTCACCGACGCGGCCGACGAGCGGCTCGGCGGGCTGGACGCGGGCTTGGTGCGCAAGCTCGCCGCCGACTACGCCGAGCACTACACCTGGGCCGACGACCAGCCGACCTGGTTCAGCCAGATCCGGGAGCTGGCCGCCAGGCACGGCTTCGCGCCCAACCCGAAGGCTTACAAGCAGGACCCGGACGCCTACCCCGGCATGCTGCGCGACGCGGCCAACGTGCTGCGGGTAGCCATCACCGGCGCCACCCGCAGCCCCGACCTGCATGCGGTCTGCGGCGCGCTGGGCACCGACGAGGTGGTCCGTCGAGTCCGCGCCCTCGCCGGCTAGTACTACAGGGCCTGTTCTCGCGCGAGAACTTCCGATCGGGGACCCGTCGGGCCCGCCTCCGCAAGTTCGCCTTCGGCCGAAAGAGCGCGCTTGTGCTCACCCTGGGGTGCCGCCAGCAGGGTTCGGGACCTTTGGTTGCCGACATTCACTGCGCCGGCCTTCGCCGGAACTCCTCCGGAGCCTCGCGGGGGCGACTCGCCTTACCGGCCCTGTAGTACTAGG
>DASYBQ010000017.1:0-6987 GCA_036500625.1 Pseudonocardia sp.
CCGGCCGCCGGAGCCGGGCAAGGCCGACGAGCTGCGCGAACAGGTGCACGCCTCGGCCCGCCGGGCCCGGGTGGCCGCCGACAAGCTGGTGCTGCTGCGCCGGGCGGACAAGGACAAGGCGCTGCTGGCCATGGCCGAGGCGCTGCGGGGCAAGGCCGAGGCCATCCTGGCCGCGAACGCCGAGGACGTGCGGGCCGGCCGGCAGGCCGGCATGGCCAGCGGCCTTGTCGACCGATTGACGCTCACCGAGGAGCGCATCGAGGGCATGGCGCTGGGGCTGACCAAGGTGTCCCGGCTGCCCGACCCGGTTGGCGAGGTGATCCGGGGTGCCACGCTGTCCAACGGACTGCAGACCCGCCAGCTCCGGGTCCCGATGGGTGTGGTCGGCATGGTCTATGAGGCGCGGCCGAACGTGACGGTTGACGCCGCCGGGCTCGCACTGAAGTCGGGTAACGCGGCGCTGCTGCGCGGCTCGTCCAGCGCGGAGCAGACGAACACCGCGCTGGTCGAGGTGCTGCGGGACACCCTGACCGAGGTGGGGCTGCCGGCCGACGCTGTGCAGTTGCTGCCCGCGCGGGACCGGGCAACCGTGCGCCACCTGATCACCGCCCGCGGCCTGGTCGACCTGGTGATCCCGCGCGGCGGCAGTGGGCTGATCTCCTCGGTGGTAGCCGAGGCGACGGTGCCGACCATCGAGACCGGCATCGGCATCTGCCATGTCTACGTCGACGCGGAAGCGGACCTCACCATGGCCGAGCGGATCGTGCTGAACTCGAAGGCGCGCCGGCCCTCGGTGTGCAACGCCGCGGAGACCGTGCTGGTGCATTCCTCCGTCGCGCAGCAGTTCGTCCCCTCGCTGGCCGCCGCGCTGCGCAGGGCCGGGGTGACCGTGCACGGCGACGAGCGGTTCGTCACCCTGGCCCCGGGCACCCTGCCGGCCGACGAGCAGACCTGGGACACCGAGTACCTCTCGCTGGACATCTCCGCCCGTGTCGTCGACTCGATGGACGAGGCGCTCGCGCACATCGCCGAGCACGGCTCGAAGCACACCGAAGCGATCATCACGACGAACCTGACCTCGGCGACCGCGTTCACCGCGCGGGTGGACGCCGCCGCTGTGATCGTGAACGCCTCCACCGGCTTCACCGACGGCGAACAGCTGGGCATGGGCGCCGAGATCGGCATCTCGACCCAGAAGCTGCACGCCAGGGGCCCGATGGCACTGGCCGAACTCACCACCACCAAATGGGTCATCTGGGGTGAAGGCCAGGTCCGCGCCGGCTAGTTTTTGGGCGGTTCCGCGCTGACGTATCCCTCGGGCGGGCCTGGCGGTCCGTCGTCGGGCTCCTTCGTCGTCGGAGCGCGCTTGTGGTCGCCTTGGCAGCGGCCTCTTCGCGTTGGGCGGGGTGTTGCGGACATGCACTGCCCACCCAGCGGACGGTCAGCCGCTGAGAGCCAGCGCGAACGGCAGTACCGAGGGAGCACCCGCCCGGCGCACCGCCCTTGCGGCCACCGTCATCGTCCAACCACTGTCGATCAGGTCGTCCACCAGCAGCACCGGGCCGCCCGCCCCGGAGAGGTCGGGCAGCGCGCCCGCGTCGAAGGCCGGCCACACGCTGGCCAGCCGCTGCGCGGAGTTGTCGCGTGCGGCGGGGCGCTCACCGACCGGCGCCAGCGTGTCCAGCAACGGCAGCCGGCCTATCTCTGACAGCCGGCGGGCGAGATGGCCCAGCCGCCCCGGATTGGTCCGTGAGCCAAGGCCGACTATGCCGACCGGCCGCTGTTCCCACTCCCAGCCGGCCAGCACCCGCACACAGGCATCCAGCACCTCGCCGGGGACCGGTGCGTCCGGCCCGGCGAGCAGCTCGCGCAACCGGGTGCCCCAGCCGATGTCGGACAGCCGCCCGACCACCCGGCCCGGCTCGGCGGCCTCGCCGGCCGGAATCCGACCGGCCACCGAAATGCCCAGCTCCTTCATACCGGTCGGCCACTGTTTGCGCGGCGGCACCGGCGCCCCCGGCCGGTCGATCCGCTGCTCGGCGGCCTCGGTGGCCGAGCGGTCGACGTCGGGCGACCACAACTGGCCGGTGCACACGTCGCACCGCCCGCACGGCGTCGCGTCCTCGTCGTCCAGCTGCTGGCGAAGGAAGACCAGCCGGCACCGATCGGTGACCAGGTAGTCGAGCATGGCCTGCTGCTCGGCCTTGCGGGCCTTGGCGACCCGCTGGTGCCGCTCACCGTCGTACTCCCACCGCTGGCCGGTGCCCACCCAGCCGCCCTTCACCCGCCGCGCGGCACCGTCGCTGTCCAGCACCTTGAGCAGCATCTCCAGCCGGGTGCGGGACAGGTCGACCTTGGTCTCCAGAGCGGCGGTGGACTGTGCAACCTCGGAGAGCACATCGAGGACCTGACGCACCAGCGGCTCGGGCGGGAAAGCCAGCGACGCGAAGTAGGCCCAGATGTCCCGGTCCTCCCTGCCGGGCAACAGCACCACCTCGGCCCGGTCCAGCGCACGGCCGGCCCGGCCGATCTGCTGGTAGTACGCCACCGGAGAGGCGGGCGCGCCCAGGTGCACCACGAAGCCGAGGTCGGGCTTGTCGAAACCCATGCCGAGCGCGCTGGTCGCCACCAGCGCCTTGACCCGGTTGGCCAACAGGTCGCCCTCCGCCGCGAGCCGGGCGTCCGGGTCGGTCTTGCCGGTGTAGCTGGCGACGGCGTGCCCGCGCTCCCGCAGGAACTCGGTGACCTCCTCGGCGGCCTGGACGGTCAGCGTGTAGACGATCCCGGCGCCGGGCAGCTCGCCGATCCGCGCGGCCAGCCAGCCCAGCCGCCGCGCCGGGGTGGGCAGCGAGACCACCGACAGCCGCAGACTGGCCCGGTCCAGCGTGCCGCGCAGCACGAGCGTCTCCCCGTCATCGGCGGCGCCGAGGCCGAGCTGCTCGGTGACGTCGTGCACTACCCGGTCGTTCGCGGTGGCGGTGGTCGCCAGCACCGGGATGCCGGCCGGCAGGTCGGTGATCAGCCCGCGCAACCGTCGGTAGTCCGGCCGGAAGTCGTGCCCCCAGTCGGACACGCAGTGCGCCTCGTCGACCACCAGCATGCCCGCGCTGGCGGTGAGCTGGGGCAGCACCCGATCCCGGAAGTCGGGGTTGGTCAGCCGCTCCGGGCTGACCAGCAGAATATCGACCGCGCCGGCTCCGATCTCAGCATAGGTCTGCTGCCACTCGTCGATGTTGGCCGAGTTGACCGTGACGGCGCGGATGCCGGCGCGCCCCGCCGCGTCGATCTGGTTGCGCATCAGGGCCAGCAGCGGCGACACGATCACCGTCGGCCCGGCACCCGCCTCGCGCAGCAGCGCGGTGGCCAGGAAGTAGACCGCAGACTTGCCCCACCCGGTGCGTTGCACCACCAGCGCCCGGCGCCGCCGCCCGACCAGCGCGTATATCGCGGCCCACTGGTCGGTGCGCAGCGCCGCGCCCGGCCCGGCGAGGGCACGCAGCAGCTCCTCGGCGCGGGCGCGCAGCTCGGCCTCGCTGCGTTGTGTGGTTGCGGTGCTCGACATGGGCTCCATAGTGACCACACCCACTGACATTCTCCGCGCCGGGGCCGGTCCAATCGCACTCGCCGGGTAGTCGATCGCGCGCTGACAGTGCAGGATGGTCCGGTGAGTGCAGAACAGCCCGTACCTCGGCAAACTCCGGTGTTCGGTTCCGTGGAGGACGTGGCCGGGCGGCTGGCCGCCGTCGGCTACCTGGCCTCGACGGCGGCGGCGACCACCGTCTACCTGGCCGACAGGCTGGGCAAGCCGCTGCTCGTGGAAGGTCCGGCCGGTGTCGGCAAGACCGAGCTGGCCAAGGCGGTCGCGGCGGCCACCGACTCGGGTCTGGTCCGCCTGCAGTGCTACGAGGGCATCGACGAGGCACGCGCGCTCTACGAGTGGAACCACGCCAAGCAGCTGCTGCGGATCACCGCCGGCCAGGGACACGAGTCCTGGGACGAGACGCGCGACGACGTGTTCTCCGAGGAGTTCCTGCTGACCCGGCCACTGCTCACCGCGATCCGCCGGACCGAACCGACGGTGCTGCTGATCGACGAGATGGACAAGGCCGACGTCGAGGTCGAGGGCCTGCTGCTGGAGGTGCTGTCCGACTTCCAGGTCACCGTGCCGGAGCTGGGCACGATCGCGGCGAAACGGCGGCCGTTCGTGCTGCTCACCTCCAACTCCACCAGGGAGCTCTCCGAGGCGCTCAAGCGCCGCTGCCTGTTCCTGCACCTCGACTTTCCGGACGCCGACCTGGAGCGCCGGATCGTGCTGACCAGAGTGCCAGGGCTGCCCGAGTCGCTTGCCGACTCGCTGGTGCGCACGGTGCGGGTGCTGCGCGGCCTTGAGCTGCGCAAGCCCCCCTCGGTGGCGGAGACCATCGACTGGGCCCGCACGCTGCTTGCGCTCGGCCTGGACACCCTCGACGACGACGCGGCACGGGCCACCCTCGGCGTCGTGCTCAAGCACCACTCCGACACGCAGAAAGCCGCCGCCGAGCTCCGGCTCAACTAGCCGCGCCGAGGAACGACATGGTCTCGCCACCACCGCACGGACTGCCCGGCCACCTGGTCGAGTTCGTCGGCGCGCTGCGCACCCACCATGTGTCGGTGGGCCCCGGCGAGACCGTCGACGCCGCTTCGGTACTCGGCGCACTGAACCTGCTGCACCGCGACCAGCTGCGGGAAGGCCTTGCCGCCGCGCTGCTGCGCCGCTCCGGCCAGCGTGCGGTGTTCGACACGTTGTTCGATCTCTACTTCCCGATCGCGATCGGCCGGGGGCAGAGCGAGGTGGAGGTGCCGTGGACCAGCGAGGGCGAGGTAGACCTTGACGCACTGCGCGACATCCTGGCCGACCTGCTGCGCGACGGGGACGATGCCGCGCTGCGCGAGCTGGCAAGGGCCGTGGTGGATGCGCTGGGGCAGGCCGGCGGCAACGGGCAGGGCGGTGGTGGCGCCACCGGAGCGGGCACACCGCGCAACTGGTCGGCCTACCAGGTGCTGCGCCAGGTCAGCCCGGAGACGCTGCTGGCCCGCATCATGTCCGACCTGCGAGCCGGCGGCTCCGTGCAGGACCAGGGGTTCACCGATGAGGTGCTGCGCCGCGAGATCCGCCAGCGGATCGCCGAGTTCCGCAAGATGATCACTGAGGAGGTCCGGCGGCGCACCGCGGAGACCCGAGGACGCGAGCCGGTGGCGCGCACCGCGGTGCCCAAGCAGGCCGAACAGGTGGAGTTCCTCTCCGCTTACGCCGACCAGCTGGCCCAACTGCGCCGCACGGTGCACCCGCTGGCGCGGCGGCTGGCCAGCCGTCTGGCGGTACGGCGCCGCCGCGCCAAGCACGGCCAGATGGACCTGCGCCGCACGCTGCGCCGCTCGATGTCCACCGGCGGGGTGCCGATGCGCCCGGCCTACCGCACCCGGCGCCCCGGCCGGCCAGAGCTGGTGGTGCTGTGCGACGTGTCCGGGTCGGTGGCCGGGTTCAGCCATTTCACGTTGCTGCTGGTGCAGGCGCTGCGTGAGCAGTTCAGCAAGGTGCGGGTGTTCGCCTTCGTGGAGCGCGCCGACGAGGTGACCCACCTGTTCGAGCCGGGCAGCGACCTGGCCGGGGTGATGACCCGGGTGCTGCGCGAGGCCGAGCTGGTCGCTTTCGACGGGCACAGCGACTACGGCGGCGCGCTGGCCAGCCTGGTGGAGCAGTGGCCGGACGCGGTCGGCTCACGCAGTTCGCTGCTCATCCTCGGCGACGCGCGGACCAACTACCGGGACCCCAACCTGACCGTGCTGCGCCGGCTGATCGGCCAGGCACGACACAGCCACTGGCTCAATCCGGAGCCGCGCAACCAGTGGGGCAGCGGCGACTCGGCCGCGCTGCGCTACGCGGACCTGATGCCGATGCACGAGTGCCGCACGGTTGCCCAGCTGGCCGACGTGGTGGAGTCGCTGCTGCCGGTCTGAGCGGTCGTCGGACCCCGCCACGACCAGCTATTCTCCTGCTGTGGGACTGTCCTGGCGGTCGCCCCCGGGGATCGAGGTGCGATGCCGCCGGGTCTACCGGATCGTCCCGCGCCCCCGGCACGACGCTCACGTCCTACCTGCTGCTCGGGCTGCTCGCGCTACTGGTCGGCGTCGCCACCAATATCGCCAGCGACCTGTTTCCGCGGTCCTGGAAGCCCTATGCCTGGCTTTCCGTGCCCCTGTTGGTCATGGCCGCGGTCGTGGTGGCTGTCGTCCAGTGGCGTGCCGAACGGACCAGGAACCGTGCCGCCCCGCCAGCCGCGGCGGCGAAACTGGCACCGAACCAGCTGTTGCCGACGGTGTCCGACTTCGTTGGGCGGGATGACCTGGTGGCGGACATCAGTGGGCTGCTCGACAGAGTGGCGCACGGCGAGCCCGCGACCGCCGAGCCGAAGGCGGTACTGGTGCACGGGCGGCGGCGGGGCGGGCAAGACCACCCTGCTCACCAGGGTGGCCAGGCACCTGGCGCGGCGATACCCGGACGGCTGCTACTTCATCGACATGCTCGGCGCGAACCCGGACCAGCTTCCGCCGAAGCCGGCGGACATCGCGCTCAGCCACTTCCTGCGGTCGCTGGGGCTGCCGGGCCACGCGATGCCGGAGGCGGAAGATGAGCGGCCGCACTGTTCCGTGCCGAGGTCGCCGGCCGGCGCTGTCTGTTCTTCCTCGACAACGTGCGGTCCTCGGCCCAGGTGCGCCCGTTGCTGTTCACCTCCGCCGAGGCGGAGCTCGCCAGATTGCCGGCGTGATCGGCGTCACGGGGCTGGCACTACTGGGCCTGTTTTCGCGCGAGAACTTCCGATCGGGGACCCTTCGGGCCCGCCTCCGGAAGTTCGGGCCTTCGGCCCAAAAGAGCGCGCTTGTGGCCACCCTGGGGTGCCGCCACCAAGGTTCGGCCCCCTTGGTCGCCGACATTCACGGCGCCGGCCT
>DASYBQ010000018.1:0-11776 GCA_036500625.1 Pseudonocardia sp.
ACCTCGGCGAAGCAGTTGTCGGCTCGGACTACCGCTCGGAGATTTTCTACACCAGCGACGAGCAGCGCCAGGTCGCCGAGGACACCATCGCCGACGTGAACGCGTCCGGTCTGTGGCCGGGCAAGGTGGTCACCGAGGTCACCGAGGCCGGGCCGTTCTGGCAGGCCGAGCCGGAGCACCAGGACTACCTGCTGAACTACCCCAGCGGCTACACCTGCCACTTCGTCCGCCCCGGTTGGAAGCTGCCGCGCCGCCAGGAGCAGACCAGCCGCTGACCCGGCCCCTTTCCCCAGGTCTCGTTCGTCCAAGACTCCGGGTGCGTGCGAGGGGCAGGATTCGGCGTCATGAATATCGACCAGGATGTCCGCTTCGGCGCGTTCGTGTTCACCAGCCGGTACGAGGGTCAATCCGCCGGTGAGGTGCTCGCTCGCGGTGTGGCCACCGCCCTGGCCGCCGAGGCAGCCGGGTTCGACGACATCTGGGTGACCGAACACCACTTCGTGCCGTTCGGGGTCAACCCGTCCGCACTGACGTTCGCCGGCTACCTGCTCGGCTGTACCAGCAGGGTGCGGGTCGGCACGGCGGTCGTGGTGCTGCCGCTGCACGCACCGGTGCACGTCGCCGAGCAGGCCGCGCTGCTGGACCACCTGTCCGGCGGCCGGTTCGACCTCGGGGTGGGCCGGGCGCAGCCGGTGGTGGACTACGAGGTCATCGGCCGAGGCGTCGAGTACTGGCGGACGGGTCTGCCCGAGGCGCTGGACCTGACCCTTGCGGCGTTGTCCGGGTCGGTGCGTGCCGATTCTGAGCTGTACCGGTTCCGGGAGGTGACGCCGCAGCCCGGCCCGGCCGCCGGGACACCGGTCTACCTTGCGGCGAACTCGGCGGCCTCGGTGCGGCTGGCCGCGACCCGAGGGTTGCCGATGCTGTTGTTCTTCGACAAGGACGCCGATGCGAAGGCGGAGATGATCGCCGAGCACGCGCACGCCGCCGAGGCCGCCGGGCACCCCGGTACCGGCTATCCGCACGGGATGGCGGTCTTCACGCACGTGACCGACGACGCCGACGAGGCCCGGTCGGTCATGCGCCGCTCGGCCACCGAGTTCGTCCGCGCCAGCCGGCAGTACCAGCTGTTGCTGGATGTCCCGCAGCGGGTCGACCCGGGCATGCCGGAGTCGCTTGCCGTCGATCGGGTGGCCGAGGCGGCCCTGGCCAACCACCCGGTGGGCAGCGTGCACAGCTGTGTCGAGCGGCTGGTCGAGCAGGTATGCCGCTCGGGGTGCCGGCGGGTGCTGTGCCAGGTCGAGGTCAGCGGTGACCACGACAGCGTGCTGGCCAACGTCAGGCGGCTCGGCCAGGAGGTGCTGCCCGAGGTCCGCCGGCGGCTCGCGGCGCGCTGACGACCCGCAGCGGGTCCGCAACAGTGCTGCCGCCCAGTTCGGACAGCCATCCCGCGGCACGCACCTAGCGTCCACGCCGCGCATGGTGCACTGTTTGTTGATCTGGAGCGCTACTATAAAACGACCCACCCAGCCGCTGTAGTGACCCCGGCTCCTGGCCGCCGTAGTGTCCGCGCCCTTGACCGACTGGGAGTCCACACACCCGGCCGAGGAGATCGGGTCCCGCTCGTCGGTGTCGCGCACCGCCTCGCGCGGCCGGCCGCGGCGCGCCGGTGCACACTCGCTCAGGAACGCGGTGCCGCCAGTACGGTTGAACCGACGCGGTATGCGCGGTTATCGGACGCGTAGGGCCGCGGCCAAGGCGCCAACGCTGACCGTCATCACCGTGACTCCGAGAAGGCCCACAACCACGGCGTACCGTGCCGGTTCGGCGAGCGGGCCTTTCCTGGCACCGTGCCGGCGCGACAGCCGTGCTGTCGCGCGCGACGCCGAGGGCCCGGTGTTCGCGGTCGGTCCGGGCGCTGGTGCGGCCGGGCGCGAGGCGGCGCGTGGCAGTGACACCGGCGGCGCTGCCGCCCGGGGCAGTGCGGGTGCCACCGGGGCAGCGGGTGCCGCCGGGGGGGCTGGTGCCGCCGGGGGGGCGGGTGCCGCCGGGGCGGCAGGTGCCGCCTGCGGGACGGGCGGTGTCCTGGGTGGTAGCGGGTTTCCACTCGTTGGGAACAATGGGTCGGGGAGAGCGAGCAGGTCAATGTGGACGACCGCTCTGGCGTAGATTGCGCCGTCGATCGGACTCGAGCTGCGGACCGTCGCGGAGAGCAGGGTGTGCAGGACAGAGGCTGTCCCCACACATGTCACAGTGGCTGTCTGATCGGGAGGAAGCACCATGATCAGTGCCCTGCAGCCCGGCCCGACATCGAGTTCGACAATGAGCTGTTGAATATCTCTCGAACCTGTGTTGGTCACCCGCGCCAGCTGCGTGATCGGCTCAGCGGGGCGGGCGTGCGGTGGGTCCACGGTCGTGCTGACAGATATCCGGACTTCTTCCAGAGGTGCGCCGTTCGCGATAGCGGGAAGGCAGATCAGGCCCGCGATGGCAGCGACCATGGCGATAGCGGCCGCCTTTTTGGTAGGCATGGCTGGCCCTTCCGGGCTCGATCACGGAAAAGAGTGTAAGGAGTTTGAGGCCCAAGCGCAACACGCACAAGCCCGCAGGTCGGCTTGATGAGCGTGTTCGTATCGGCCCGAGGACTTTCTAGTGCGCTTGCTACGGCAAGTACATGACGTGTGGTCCGGTTCACTCAATCTGATTGAATGCATCACGTGAGTCTGTACCGACGCAACGGTTGGGCTTAACGTGCAACGGCCCGGAGCCCGAGCTGGGGGCGGCTGAATGCTCCGGGATCCGATGTTCTGTGATACCTGTTTTTAGACATGCCGTTTTTAAAGAACACCTTAAAAAGGAGAGGGTTCTTTCCGTGGCATTGGACATCATCGCGGTGATCGCGGTACCAGCTGTGCTGATGGTATTCGTCGCAGCCGCGGTCGCTCGCCGTCGGACCCCCACGACAAGCGAATCGGACTCGGTGTCGTTCATCGGTGGGGTGCTGAGTGCGCTGTTCACGGTCGTGCTGGCCTTCTACGTCGTGTTCGCCTGGCAGGCTGGGGCGGACATACGGTCCACCTCGGACACCGAAGCCAATGCGCTGATCGACTGCTACCGCCAGGCCGATGTCGGGCCAGGGCCAGGTCGTGACCACATGCGCGGTCTGTTGCGCGAGTACGCGGCCGCCGTGGCGGACCGGGAGTGGAACTCGCTCGACACAACTGGTCGGGACGACCCGAGGCTCGACGCGATCACCACCGAGCTCCGTGACCGATTCATTGCGATGCCCGCCGCCGACGCCGGAACCGAGTTCAGGCGGGAGCAAGGGCTGGACGACCTGCGCCAGATCGACGAGAGCCACAGGTCGCGAGTGAGCGCGATGGGCAGCGTGTTCAACCAGGTGCTGCTGGTCGGGACGATCATCGGCGCGGTGCTGATGATCGGGTTTCCGCTGCTGGTCGGGCTGGGTGGCCGCCCGGTGGATCTCGCGGTGGTCGCGGTACTCGCGGCTGTGCTCGCAACGATCGTGTTCCTCGCGGTGCTGCTGGCACGCCCGCTGAGCGGCCCGTTCGGCGCGAACCCTGGCCCATTCCGCGACGCGCTCAGCAACATGCAACAACTCACCTGACGGGCTCTGTCGAGCCCGTCGAACACGACCCCCGATCCCGTCGCAACAGTGCCGTCGCAGGTGACGCCGCCATCTTCACAGCTGGCCGCCCATCCGCGCCGCGCATCCGGAGTCCACGCCGCGCATGACGCACCGTGCGCGGCGCGGTCGGACGGTGCGCGGCGTGCCCACCAAGCGGGCTGTCAGGCGCCGGGTGGGGTCATCGCCCAGCGGAGGCCGCCGACCAGGGTGCGTCCGGCCAGGTGGATCGCGGTGGCTTCCACCGGGGGAAGGTAGGGCAGCCAGAGCGGGAGCCGGGCCCAGGCCGGGAGCATCGCCACCGACGTCGCGGCGAGCACCGCGTAGGGCACCCTGGCCAGCGCCGGCAGCGGCGGGGTGAGCAGCAGGAACCGGGCGGCCTCCCGCGCGGCCTCGGTGCCACGCAATTCGGGTCGGTAGTCCGCCAGCCGGGCGTGCAGGGCACGCACGGTGCGCGGCGGGTCGGGCACGCCGATCGCCGCCGCGATGCGGGCGGTGTCCGCGACGTACCCGTCCCGCTCGTCCGGGCTCAGCGTGGTGGCGCCGTAGCGTTGGTGGGCAAGCAGGAAGCTGTCGACCTCGGCGACGTGCACCCACTCCAGCAGGTGCGGGTCGCTGGCCCGGTAGGTCCGGCCGTCCGGCGCGACGCCGTGCACCCGGTGGTGGATGCCGCGCACCCGGGCGACCGCGCGCTGCGCCTCGGTGGCCGGGCCGAACGTCGTGGCCGCGAGGAACAGGCTGGTGCGCTGCAGCCGGCCCCACGGGTCGCCGCGGTAGTCGGAGTGGTCCGCGACGCCGGCCATCGCCAGCGGGTGCAGCGACTGCAGCAGCAGCGCGCGCAGGCCCCCGACGAACATCGAGGCGTCCCCGTGCACCCGCCGGATCGGCCGGTCCGGCGCGAACCAGCGCGGGCCTGGCGTGTCGTGGATCAGCGCGCGGTGCTTCGGCCCGTCCGGCCCGGCAACCTTGCCGAACAAGCTGCGCCCCAGACTCTCCCGCACCGCCGACAGCTCCCGCGACACCAGCATGCCCTCGACGGTACGCCCGCCGCCCCCGCGCACGCCGCGCCGACGACCCCGCCCGTGGTGACCGAGTACCCACCCCGCACACAGCGGAACGGCGGGCGAGGTCACGAGGCTCGGTAACTGTCGGCGGTCGCGCGCAGCAGTTCTCGTACGTCGTCGTCGAATACCACCATCAGCTCCAGCTCGTCGAACAATGCCTCGTAGTCGGCAACGTCGCGGGGCTCGGTGGTCAGCGCGGTGGCGGTCTTGGTGCCGATGCACACTCCGCGCGAGTCGTACATGCCGAACCCGTGCGGGGCGAAGACGCGGGCCGGCGTCCGGAACGGGATGATGCCGAGCCGCACGTTGGGCAGCGTGCTGGCCTCGATGAGCTGGTCCATCTGTTCGGCCATCACGCTGGGCGTGCCGGCCAGCCAGTTCAGCGCGGCCTCACTCATCACCAGCACCCAGGCACCCTCCCGAGGGTGAAGCAGGTGCCGTCGGTCGGGCAGTCGTGGGTCTCGCGCCCATCGCACACAGCGAGTGGGCGCGGCACACATGTCCGGGCGTGTGTGCCGCGCCTACTCGCTGTGTGCCGTCGAACTGTCGTGCGGTCCCGGGATGTACCGCGTGGACGGGCGGTCCGCGCTGCGGCCGGGATTAGAGGTCGGAAGCCAACGGGACTTCGGCCAGGGCGGGGGAGCACATCCATTCGCGCAGGATCCGGGTGGCGTGCACGTCGTCGGCGTTGTAGCGCAGCAGGCGCTCGCGCTGGCGGAGGTCGGGTGGGGCGCCGTCCATGCCGACGGCGTCGCGGTACCAGCGCATCGAGTTCTCCCCGCTGGCCTCCGGGTCGTGCCAGGCGAAACCGGCGGCCGGCGCGACCCGCTTGAGCCCCTTGCCCTGCGCGCACAGGAACCACCGGCTGACCACGGCGAACAGGTCGACCCACGCGTCGGACTCGATGAACTCCCGCACGTCGTGCAGGCTCGGGATGCCCGGGCGGCCGGCGAACCGCTCCGCCGAGCCGAGCAGCCAGCGGTTCTCTGCCTGCTCGTTGTAGCAGTAGGCGGTGAATGTCAGCCCGCGTGAGGCGCAGCGGCGGCGCAGGCCGGCGAACCAGCCCCAGAACTCGGCGAACGAGCGCGCCTCGTCGTCGGTGGGCAGCGGCTGCCAGGTGGCGAACGCGCGGTAGCCCACCGACTCGCCGATGTCCACCCCGCCCGGCGTGGACAGCAGGGCGCCCCACAAGTAGGCGCCACCTTCGCCGAAGCTCTCCATGTCCACGTCGACCTCGACATCGGCCCTGGCCACCGGCACCTCGGCCACCCGCCGCACCAGAGGGAGGCCGCGCTCGTAGGCCCTGGCCAGCGCGACCGCGTCGGCGAACGGCGTGCCGTGCAGCGGCGCCGGCGGCTCGCCGGCCGGGTCGCACTCGGCCAGCTGCCCGACGGTGTGCAGCCCGGCGGCGCGCAGCACCAACGCGTCCTCGCCGCGCAACACCAGGCTGATGTCGTGCCGCCGGGCCAGCACCAGCTCGCAGGTGGGCCACCACGGGCAGCGGCGGCACTCGGTGATCCGGGACGGTTGGGCCAGCGCGGGCTGGTGGTGCAACGCGGCGCTGGCCACCGCGAGCCGGTCGGCGAAGCGGCTGTCGTACTCGGCCAGCGTGCTGCGCCCACCCGGCCAGCTCGGCGAGGACAGGTCGTGCCAGAGCACCACGTCGGCGTCCAGCCCGATCACCCCGCCGAGCACCGGGTCGGTGCCGTCGGCGTAGCCCAGCGCCTGCAGCATCCGGACCAGGTGCGCCAGCCGCAGCTGGTCCCGGGTGTGCGAGCGGGGCCGGCGCGCCTGGTCGGGCTCGGCGAGCTCGGCGGCGGGCGGGCCGAGCGGACTGGTCAGCGCGCCGGTGCCCGGATCGGTCACCCGGTGCCGCACCACGATCAGCGGCCGGTAGCCACCGTCGCCCGCGCGGACCAGCAGGTCGGCCTCGCCGCTGCGCCCGCCGTCGGGATCCCGGGGCAGCAGCGCGTTCCACACGTACGCCGCGCCGGCCTTCAACGCCTCCACGGTGGCGGTGGCCCGATCCCGCGCCGGCCCGGGCGGCACCTCGACCCAGCCGGCCCCGACCAGCGAAGCCAGCAGTGCGCCCACCTCGACCCGGTGCGCGGCCGCGTCGCTGCGGCGCTGCTCCAGGGACGGGTCCGGCGCCGCACGCGGCGCATCGGCCGCCGACGGGTCGTGCTCCAGGTGCACCCGGCGGCGGCACCGGAACACGGCGACGGCATCCAGCACCACCTGACCCGTAATCACCGCCACATCCTGCAGCGTAGAGACCGGCACCGACAAATTCGCGGCGAGCTGGTTTCCGGGCGGGTCCATCACCCTGAGTAGATGCCTCGTGAGTGCCGAGTGGCTCTACCCCAAAGGGGCGCCGAAGGCGTAGCGCCCCTGTGCCTCGGGTCGCCGCACGACGCGCTTTTCATCGTGCGGCGACCCGCGGCCCACTTGTGTACAGTTCGCCGATCGACAGCGGGAGGTGTCCTGCACCTATGCGTTTCCTGCAGTACCTCGAGTTCCGCTGGTCCCATCTGCTGGAGCTGATGCTCGAGCACGCCGCGATCACCGCGGTGACGGTGCTGATAGCGACGGTGCTCGGCGTCGGCGTCGGCATCGCCACCTACCGCACCGAACGGGCCCGCCAGGTCGTGGTCGCCGTCGCCTCGGTGTTACTGACCATTCCGTCGCTGGCGCTCTACGGCCTGCTCATCGGCCTGCTGGGCCTCGGCGCGGTGCCGGTGGTGATCGCGCTGGTGCTCTACAGCGTGCTGCCGATCCTGGCCAACACGATCGTCGGGCTGCGCGGGGTGGACCCGGCGGTGGTGGAGTCCGCGCAGGGTGTCGGCATGGGCCGTGCCCAGCGGCTGCTGCGCATCGAGCTGCCGCTGGCCTGGCCGGTGATCATCACCGGCATGCGGGTGTCCACCCTGATCGTGATCGGCATCGCGGCCATCGGCGCCTACATCAAGGGCCCGGGGCTCGGCAACGACATCTTCACCGGGCTGTCCCGCATCGGCAGCCCGCAGGCGATCAACTACGTGCTCGGCGGGGTGATCGGTGTGATCGTACTGGCCATCCTGTTCGACCTGCTGTACGTGCTGGTCAACCGGCTGACCACGACCCGGGGGATCCGTTAGATGAGCGAGATCAAGATCAGGCTGGACAAGCTGACCAAGACGTTCCCCGGTCAGCGCGAGCCGGCGGTCGACGAGCTGACCATGGACATCCCCGAGGGCGAGATCGTGATCTTCGTGGGGCCGTCCGGCTGCGGCAAGACGACCACCATGAAGATGGTCAACCGGCTGATCGAGCCCAGCTCCGGGCGGATCTTCCTGGACGGCGAGGACGTCACCAGGGTCAACCCGGACCGGCTGCGCCGGCGCATCGGCTATGTCATCCAGCAGATCGGGCTGTTCCCGCACATGACAATCGCGCAGAACATCGCCACGGTGCCCAAGTTGCTGAAGTGGGGCGACGACCGGATCACCGCGCGGGTGGACGAGCTGCTACGCACCGTCGGGATGGACCCGGAGCAGTACCGCGGCCGCTACCCGAAGGAGCTGTCCGGTGGGCAGCGGCAGCGGATCGGGGTGGCCAGGGCGATGAGCGCCGACCCGGACGTGATGCTGATGGACGAGCCGTTCGGCGCCATCGACCCGATCACCCGGGACCGGCTGCAGAACGAGTTCCTCCGGCTGCAGGCCGACATCCGCAAGACGATCATCTTCGTCACGCACGACATCGACGAGGCGATCAAGATGGGTGACCGGATCGCGATCCTGCGCGACCACTCCCGGATCGCGCAGTTCGACACCCCGGAGCGGATCCTGGTCAACCCGGCCGACGAGTTCGTCGCCGACTTCATCGGCCGGGGCGCCTCGCTCAAGCGGCTGAGCCTGAGCCGGGTGCGCGACATCGAGCTGTCCCAGTGGCCGACGATCGCCGACGGCACCGACCGCGCAGAGGCCCGCCGCCAGCTGGAGGCCACCGACCGCGGCTGCCTGCTGGTGCTCGACGAGCGGCGCCACCCGCGCAGCTGGGTCAACGAGGAGCACCTGCGCCGCACCGACGACCGGGCATTGTCCGACATCGGCCTGCCGCTGGCCATGGTCGAGCCGCAGGCCACCCTTTCCGACACGCTGAACGAGATGATCACTGCCCGGTACAGCACCGCGGTGGTGTGCGACAGCTCCGGCGAGTACCAGGGCGTGGTGGACATCGACACCATCAACGAGGCCATCCAGGGCATGCGCACCGCCGAGCGCAGCCGGCTGCGCGCCGAGGGGGACGCGCCCGTGGGCCAGCCGACATGACGATCGCGGTCACCGAGGCCACCTCGTCGCAGTCGCGGACCGGCGCCCGGCCCTCGCTGGTCCGCTACCTGGCCCTGCCGGTGGTGCTGCTCGCGGCGCTGTTGGCGCTGTACCTCGCGGTGCACGCCAGGCCGTTGGACAGTATCGAGGCGCGGCTGGTGAACACCACGGTGCTCACCGACTCGGTGCTGCGCCACCTGCAGCTGACCGTGGTGTCCACCGCGTTGGTGCTGGTCATCGCGATCCCGGCGGGCATCCTGCTGACCCGCGCGTTCGCCGCCAAGGTCACCTCGCCGACCATCGCGGTGTTCAACATCGGGCAGGCGATCCCTTCCATCGGCCTGATGGCGCTGTTCGCGATCGTCTGGACGATCGGTTTCTGGCCGGCGATCGTGGCGCTGGTGGCGTACTCGATCCTGCCGGTACTGCGCAACACGATGATCGGGCTGCGCCAGGTGGACCCGGCGGTGATCGAGTCCGGCCGGGGCATGGGCATGAGCAAGCTGGCCGTGCTGACCCGCATCGAGCTGCCGCTGGCCGTGCCGGTGATCCTCACCGGGCTGCGCACCGCGCTGGTGATCAACGTGGGCACCGCCGCGCTGGGCACCTTCATCGGCGCCGGCGGGCTGGGCAACGTGATCGACGGCGGCCTGGTGCAGAACCGCCCGCTGGTCACCGTGGTCGGTAGCGTGCTCACCGCGGCGTTGGCGCTGCTGGTCGACTACCTGGCCGGGATCGCGGAGGACCTGCTCCGCCCCCGGGGCCTGTGAACCAACGGGCCTTGAGACAACGAGGAGAGCTATGCCCATTATCGGACGTCACAGCATCGGACGGGCCGCGCGGGTGCGGCTGCTGGTCGGGCTGGCCGCCCTCGGGCTCGCGGTCACCGCGTGCGGCGGGGGCGGTGGCGGCGGCGCGGGCAGCGGCTCGCTGGGCGCCTACCACCTGGACAACGCGTCGTTCAAGGTCGGCTCGAAGGAGTTCACCGAGTCGCTGGTGCTCGGGCAGATCACCATCCAGGCGCTGCAGGCCACCGGCGCGAAGGTGGACGACAAGACCGGCATCCAGGGCACCACCAACGTGCGCAAGGCGCTGACCGGCGGCGACATCGACATGTACTGGGACTACACCGGCACCGGCTGGACCACGCTGCTCGGCCACACCCCGGCACAGGCGCCGAAGGACCCCACCGCGCTGTTCCAGGCGGTGGCCACAGAGGACCTGCAGAAGAACCAGGTCAAGTGGCTCAACCCGGCTCCGCTGAACGACACCTACGCGATCGCCACCGCCGCCTCCCGGGCCCAGCAGCTGAACGTGCACAGCCTTTCCGACTACGCCCGGCTGGCCAACACCAGTCCGGCGCAGGCCAGCATGTGCGTCGCCTCGGAGTTCCTTTCCCGCGACGACGGCTGGCCCGGCGTGCAGAAGGCCTACGGCTTCGCGCTGCCCGGCAACCTGCTCAAGACCATCGACATGGGCGTCATCTACACCCAGATCCCGAGTGGGCAGCAGTGCAACTTCGGCGAGGTGACCTCGTCCGACGGCCGGGTCGCGGCGAACAACCTGCAGGTCCTGGACGACGACAAGCACTTCTTCGTGCTCTACAACGGCGCGCTGACCATGCGCAACGACACGTTCACCAAGTACCCGCAGCTCGCGCAAATCTTCGGCCCGATCAGCCAGAAACTCACCGATGCGGTGGTGCGGGACCTGAACAAGCAGGTCGACGTGGACGGCGCGCTGCCCGAACAGGTGGCCAAGAAGTTCCTGCAGGACAACCGCTTCATCTCCTGAGTGACCGCCCAATCAGCGTGCTCGCCGTGCGGTTTGCGGCGGCACGCTGATTTCGCGAGCGCGCGCACCCGGTCTTCGAGGTGGCGATGGATCGGGCGCAGGTCCAGATCGTCGGCCTTCATCGACCGGGACTCGCGTTCGGTGTGGGCGAGGTTCTTGTAGGCGGTGACCACCCGGGGGCCGTCGAGCCCGGCACTCAGTTCCTAACGTCCGCGCCAGGCCAGGGGAGACGTTGTCAGCGCGGCATCGGCTATTCGCTGGGCGGTTACAGTGGTGAGAGCCTTACGGGAGGAATCGATCCAACCTTGAGCACCACGATACCCGGACGCCAGGTACTCGATGGCCTGGATCAGGCACTCCAGTTTATCGGCGTCACGAGCGCATCGAGCGCTGGCACTTACCTGCGCTTCGTATTCCGCCACCGCATCTTGAACGGTCGCGGCGGATTCCTCAGGGAGCGCGGCAACTTGATCTTTGGTTATTGCTTCGTTGGACGGCCTGCTCGACATGTAGGGCCGCGCACTGTGCGGAATGTCGCCGATCCTCGTTTCCTGCGAGTCATGCCATAGCGCGAGATAGGCGGAACGAGCCGGATCGGCGCCCTCCTGGGCCGCAATGAGCGCAGCAAGCTGTGCGACTCGCATCGTGTGTTCGGCTACCGACTCTGGGTCTCGCACTCCTACATGCCACCAGCCCGCCCGGCGCACCCTCTTGAGTACGCCTAACTCGAAAGCGAAAGCCGCCATCGCTGTAGCTTCCGCTTCTAACCCCTCTTCACGCGGGTCAATTGCCACAGATTCATTCCTCCCTTCTCCGACTCGCCTCCCCTTGAGCGCGGTCCGATGCTGCCGAGCAAGCCACTGCCTGGAGTCCAGGACTACCGTCAAAACCAACCAAGTACACCGCTTGTCGCTTCAGCAAAGAGTCTGCTGAACCCTCCGAGCGATCCGCGACCTCTC
>DASYBQ010000019.1:0-18566 GCA_036500625.1 Pseudonocardia sp.
CCCCGCCCCCAACACTCACGGGGTGTGGCGGAAGACGACCATGCGCAGCACCAGGAAGTTGATGCAGGTCGAGGTGCCCTGGGCGATCAGCCAGCAGAGCGAGGTCTCCAACGGCAGGCCGTCCGGCATGAAGTGCAGCGACAGCGAGTTCATCCCGACGTTGACGAAGAACGTGGTGCCGTAGAGCAGCAGGAACTTGGCGAACCGGCTGGCACCGGCCGGCGCGGCCTGACCGAAGGTGAACCGCCGGTTCAGCAGGTAGGCCGTGGTGGTGCCGCAGATGAAGCTGATCGCCTTGGACACGCTGGCCAGCATGTCCAGGTGCAGCAGAATCTGGTAGAGCCCGTAGTCGACCACTGCCGCCAGGCAGCCGACCAGCACAAAGCGGCTGAGCTGGCTGAGCAGCCCGGCGCGGTACTCCGCGCGGGGCGTCCGGGGGGCGGTCGCCGGGCTCACATCCACCCGCTCAGGGTAGGCGAGCTGGCGGCGCCCCGGTCGCCGGCCCCGGCCAAGTGGACCATCGTCGCCGCGCCCGGTCCCCGAGCGGTCGCCGGGGCACCCACCTCGGTAGCCTGACCGCGATGTCACCAGCACCGATACGACGCAGCCTCACCGGGTTCGGCCGCACGGCGCCCAGCACGGCATGGGTCGCGCCGATCGCCACCGAGGCCGATGTGCTGGACGCGCTGCGCAAACCCGGCCCGCGCGGGGTCACCGCGCGGGGGCTGGGCAGCTCCTACGGCGACCCGGCGCAGAACGCCGGCGGCCAGGTGCTGGACATGACCGGGCTGAACCGCATCCACGCGATCTCCGACTCCGGCATCGCCACGGTGGACGCCGGGGTCAGCCTGGACACGCTGATGCGCACCGCGCTGCCGTTCGGGCTGTGGGTGCCGGTGCTGCCGGGCACCCGGCAGGTCACCGTGGGTGGCGCGATCGCCGCCGACATCCACGGCAAGAACCACCACAGCGCGGGCAGCTTCGGCAGCCATGTGCTGTCGGTCGACCTGGCCTGCGCGGATGCAGGAGTCCGCACACTGACCCCGGACGGCCCGGACGCCGAGCTGTTCTGGGCCACCATCGGCGGTATGGGGCTGACCGGCGTCGTGCTGCGCGCCACCATCGCGATGAAACGCACCGAGTCGGCGTACTTCGTGGTGGACACCGACCGCACGGACAACCTCGACGAGCTGATGGCGCTGCTCACCGACGGCTCCGACGAGGAGTACGACTACTCGGCGGCCTGGTTCGACACCACCACGACCGGCGCGGCGCTTGGCCGGGCGGTGCTGACCCGCGGCTCGCTGGCCCGGCGCGACGAGCTGCCGGCGAAGCTGGCCGGCAACCCGCTGCGCTTCGACGCGCCCCGGCTGCCCAGCTTCCCGGACGTGTTCCCCAACGGACTTGCCAACCGCTGGACGCTGCGCGCGTTCAGCGAGCTGTGGTGGCGCAAGGCACCGAGGCGCGAGCGCGGCGCGGTGCAGAACATCACCGCCTTCTACCAGCCGCTGGACGTCATGGCGGACTGGAACAGGGTGTACGGCAAACGTGGTTTCCTGCAGTACCAGTTCATCGTGCCGATGGGAGCCGAGGACACCTTCCGGCGGATCGTGGAGATCATCGCCGCGTCCGACCATGCGTCCGGGCTGAACGTGCTCAAGCGGTTCGGTGCCGGCAACCAGGCGCCGCTGTCCTTCCCCGCCCCGGGCTGGACGATCACCGTGGACTTCCCGATCGCCCCCGGGCTGTCGCAACTGTGCCTGACGCTGGACGAGCTGGTACTCGATGCCGGCGGTCGGCACTACCTGGCCAAGGAGTCGCGCGTATCGGCGGAGGCAATCCGGCGCGGCTACCCTCGGCTGGACGAGTGGCGCAAGGTCCGCGCCGCCGCCGACCCGGCCGGGATTTTCACTTCCGACATGGCACGACGACTGGAGCTGGTGTGATCGACGCGGTAGGCAACCCCCAGTCCGTGCTGCTGCTCGGCGGCACCTCGGAGATCGGGCTGGCGGTGGTCCGGCGGTTCGCGGCCGGCGGGCGGCCGCTGCGAGTGGTGCTGGCCGGGCGGGACACACCTCGGCTGGCCGAGTCGGCCACCGAGCTGGAGCGGCTGGGCTGCGGGGTGGAGACCGTCGAGTTCGACGCGCTGCGCCCGGACACGCACGCCGAGGTGGTGGCCAAGGCGTTCGCCGGCGGCGACATCGACATCGCCGTCGTGGCGTTCGGTCTGCTCGGCGACGCCGAGGAGGCCTGGCAGTCGGTGGACACCGCGGTCGAGCTGGCCACGGTGAACTACACCGCCTCGGTGTCGGTCGGGGTGGCGCTGGCCGGGAAGTTCGGCGCGCAGGGGCACGGCGCGATCGTGGCGCTGTCCTCGGTGGCCGGCGAGCGGGTGCGGCGGGCCAACTTCACGTACGGCTCGACCATGGCCGGCAGGGACGGGTTCTACCTGGGTCTGGGTGAGGCGCTGCGCCCGACCGGCGCGCGGGTGACCGTGGTGCGCCCCGGGTTCGTCACGACGAAGATGACCGCCGGCATGTCGCCGGCCCCGCTGTCGGTGACCCCCGAACAGGTGGCCGACGTGGTCGCCGACGCGGTGCGCAACCGCCGCGACCTGGTCTGGGCGCCGGCCCCGATGCGCGCGGTGATGTCCGTACTGCGGCACATCCCCCGGCCGATTTTCCGCAAGCTGCCCATCTGACCCGGACCCGCGACCGGGCCGGCTGGCAAGATCGCGGCATGGCTGGAACACCTGTGTTGAACCTGGGCCCGGACGAGCTGCTGACCACGACCCGGTCGGTGCGCAAGCGCCTCGATCTGGACCGACCGGTGCCGCTGGAGCTCGTCCAGGAGTGCCTGGAGATCGCGCTGCAGGCGCCGAGCGCGTCGAACATGCAGCACTGGCACTTCGTGGTGGTCACCGACCCGGGCGACCGGGCCACCATCGGCGACTACTACCTCCGCTCGTTCACCGACTACATGGCCAGCAAGCAGGCCGCCGGCAACCCCTACGCGGACGACCCGGAGCGCACCGCGACGCACGCCCGGATCAAGGACAGCTCCACGCACCTGGCCGAGGTGATGGGCCGGGTGCCGGTGCTGGTCATCCCGTGCATCGACTCCGGCGCCGAGGCGCTGCCGGCGGAGAACCAGTCCGGGTTGTGGGGCTCGGTGCTGCCGGCCGCGTGGAGCTACATGCTCGCCGCGCGGGCCCGAGGCCTCGGCGTCGCGTGGACCACGCTGCACCAGCGTTTCGAGCCAGAGATCGGCGAGCTGCTCGGCATCCCGAAGTCGGTGCACCAGGGCGCGCTACTGCCCACCGCGTACTTCACCGGCGAGACGTTCCGCCCCGCCAGGCGCCAGCCGCTGGACCAGGTGCTGCACGTCGGCACGTGGTGAGCACGGCGACGTCGGCCGGACGAACCCGACCGAGCTGGTCAGGGCGCGGGGTCGACGTCGTGGACGAGCAGCGCGAGTTGGGTGCGGTTTTCCAGGCCCAGCTTGGCCATTGCCCTGGAGATGTGGGTTGTGACCGTGCTCAGACCCAGGTGAAAGTCTTTGGCGATCCGGGTGTTGCTGTGGCCTCGCGCGACAGCCGTGGCTACGGCGCGCTCTTGGCAGGTGAGGGGGCTGAGGCGTTGCTCCGCGCGGCGGGAAGCTTCGTCCGCGCCAGAGCGGCTGGGGTGGGTTTGACGGTGTCGATGAGGTGGCGTGCGACGCTGGGTGACAGGGCCGGGTGTCCGGCGTGCACCTCGCGGATCGCGGTCTCGATAGATTCCGGCGGCGCATCTTTGACCAGGTAGCCCGAGGAGCCAGCGTGCAATGCCGCTCGGATGAAACACCTGGCCGCCGGCCAGCGCGACCCGCTCGCGGATGCCGATCAGGCCGGTGCGGGTTCCGGGCGCCGTGGCGGTCAGGCCGTTCGCGGGCAGCTGGTTGACCATCCGCGGTTGCGCCGCTGCGTTGGGCCGGGCGATCAGACACAACTGGATCGGAGTGCCGGGCGCGTGCTTGACCGCGTTGGTCAGCGCCTCCTGGGCCACCCAGTACAGGGTACGGCTGCACAGCGCGCCCATGCCTTCTGATTCTTCCACCTCGTGCCGTGTGTCGATCACTACCCCGGAGGCCTGTAGCGACTCCAGCAATCGCTGCAGGTCGGCCAGCGAAGGCTGCGGCCGGAGTGGGTCCGCCGAACCTTCCTGGCTGGCCGGTTCGCGCAGCACCCCGAGGATTTCGCGCAGGTCCTGCAGCGCCTCATGGGCGGAAGAGCGAATCGTTTCCAGCCACCGTGGCGGTGAGACCGACCCAGGCCGCCATCCGGAACGGCTGCCGCAGCCCGAGCAGGAACAACGGGGCACATCGACATGGTGGAACGCCACCGGTTCTTCGCCGCCGGGTCGAGGAAAAACTTAGGTCTCGATATACACCTCAACCCAAAGTCGGCACGTCCGTACGCCTGCCCAGGTCGGACAGCGTGGACGCATGTTCGCGGGGGATGGCGATGGTTTGGGCCAGCGGGACGGCCATGCCGAGCAAAAGCTTGTCCAGGCGGTCCAGGTTGTTGAGGATGCGGCGCAGGTGCAGGATCTGGACGCGGTCCGGCTCGCCGGGGCTTACCGCCGCGACCAGCTCCCGCACGTCCGCCTCGGCCGCCAGCGACGGGCCGCTGACCAGCTGTGCCTGCGGCGCGCCGGCGCCCGAGGTGGCATCCACCAGCACCCGGGTGTTGGCGATCAGCCGGTCCAGCGTCTCGGCCGCCTCGGGCACCCCGGCGAGCGCGCCCGGCTCGGCGGCCCCGGCCAGGTTGCGCGCGGCCAGCGACGACTCCTCGGTGAGCAGCAGCAGCCGGGTGGCGTGCCCCCGGCGGACCCGGGACGGGCTGAGCCGGTACAGCATCGGCGCGATCGCGGTGCGCACGTCGTTGGCGGCGCGGTCCACCTCGCGGGTCGCCGCGATCACCGACACCCGCTCGGCTTGCACCAGCAGCCGCCGCGCTTCCTGCAGCTGGTGGCACAGCGCGGCGAAGTAGTCGTGCAGCTCGGTCAGCACGCTGGTCCGGGTGCGGGTGGGCAGCACCAGCATCGCGGCGATCGCCGACGCGGTGACCCCGATCGCGGTCTCGGCCAGCCGCAGCAGCAGCACGTCCGGGCTGAACGTGCCCAGGATGTCGTACAGCATCCCGATCATGATCGTGATGAAGAACGTCATCGTCGCGTACGAGACGTGCAGTGTGTAGAACGCGAAGAAGATGCACAACAGCAGCACCACCACGCTGAGCACCAGGTGCCCGGTCAGCACGGTGCCCAACACGGTCCCCGCGATGATGCCCAGCAGGGTGCCCCACACCCGCCGCCAGCCCTTGACCAGCAGGTCCCCGCGCGAGTGCGTGCCGGCGAACACGATGAACCCTGCGATCACCGCCCAGTACCAGCGCTGCGCGGAGAGCAGCTCCCCGCCCATGATGGCCAGTGCGCCGCCGATCGCGGCCTGTACCGCGCCCCGGGTGGACGGCGCCAGGTCACGCAGTGCCGCCAGCGGCCTGCCGGGTGGGCGGGTGGCGGGCGGGGCGGCGCCGTTGGTACCCGGATCCGGCTGGTCGGGTTTCCGGCGGTCCCGGCCTTCTTCGGCGTCCTGGTCCCGGTCCGGAATGACGGTGTTGCCGAACGTCAGCTCGTGCGGGTCGTCCTGGTGGTGCGCCCCGCCGGATTCCCCGTCCAGCAGCCGGGTGGACGTGCGCCGCATCCGCACCATCGACAGCAGCAGTTCCCGGATGGCCCGGTGCACCAGCATCGTGTGGTGCTCCGGCTTGGACGGCAGCAGGCCCGGGTTGCCCCGGATGTCGTAACGGGCGATGCGCCGCAGCAGCTCGTCGGTGTCCAGGTTGAGCGCGGGGGTCGGGTCGCGGTCCACGAACTGGTGTAGCCCGCGCAGGTCCTCGGCCAGGTCCGCGCGGGTCGCCTGGTCGAGGTCGTCGGCCAGCGCGCGGACCGTGGCGCGGGCCAGCCGGTCGGCGGACAGCTCGGCGTCCACCAGCTCACGCTGCCAGCGCGGGTCGAGGCCGAGCCGGTCGGCGTTGTCCTCGATCTGCAGCGTGGTCTCGTGCAGCCGGGTGGCCTGGCGGGCGACCGAGCGGGGCACGTCCTCGGCGTCGCCGCGCCGTTCGCCGTCGTCGAGCAGCTCGGCCAGCTCGTCGACCAGCCGGGCCACCTGCGCGCGGATGGACAACGTGGTGCGCCGCAGCAGGCTCGCCGGGGTGTCCCGGAACACCAGCAGTGCCATGATCGCGCAGCTGATGAGCCCGATGGCCACGGACAGGTACATCGTCGGCAGCGAGCTCGGCGCGCCATGCAGGTAGGTGGCGAAGAAGTACGCCATGAAGATGCCCATGCCGATGCTGGTGCCCAGCTGGTCGAACCGCCGGATGTACACCGCGAGGAACATCACCGCCACGAACACGACATCACCGAGCACCCGGTACGGCGAGAGCAGCGAGGCCAGGGTCAGCGAGGCCGCCATGGCCGGGCCGAACAGCAGGATGTTGACCGCGCGCTGCCCGGGCGTGCCGGCGCGCATCGACGTCGAGCAGACCATCGCCGCGACGCAGCCCAGCAGCAGCGCGGTGGCCGGGATGCCGAGCAGGGTCAGCGTCGCGGCGGCCAGCGCGACCGCCAGCACCGCCCGCGCCGCGTACCGGAGCCGGACCAGCCCGTGGTCCGCCGCGAAGAACCGGTCGGTGAGCGAGGCGAGCCAGCGGAACAACACTGGCGCCAGCCTATTCCACCGGGGTCACCCGGCGGGTAGTAGAGGTTGGCCCCGCGAGGCTGTTCGACGGCACACAGCGAGTGGGCGCCGCACACAAGGCCGGACAAGTGTGCCGCGCCTACTCAGTGTGTGCGGTCGGGTCGGTTTAGGCGGGTTCGAGGTCGGAGTCGCGGACGCGCTGCATGCGCCGCGCCATTCGCCGCTTCGGTGCGGGCATCCGGTCGGTGACGCGTCTTGGACACTAGTCAAGTGTCACCGTGCGAGGGGCGGCTCGGGCGAGTTAGATCGAGTGGCATGACGTCGTCACCGAGGCCGGAGCTGACCGCGGACGAGCTGCTGACCACCACCCGCTCGGTGCGCAAGCGCCTTGACCTGGACCGCCCGGTGCCGATCGAGCTGGTGCGGGAGTGCCTGGAGATCGCGCTGCAGGCGCCGAGCGCGTCCAACGAGCAGGGCTGGCACTTCATGGTGGTCACCGACGAGGACAAGCGGGCCGCCATCGCCGACTACTACCGCCGCTCGTTCGCCGACTACGAGAGATCCGACCTGTTCGCCGGCTCGCTGTTCGCCGACGACCCGAACCGCGCGCCGGTGCAGGCGCGGGTCGGCAACAGCGCCGCCTACCTCGCGCAGGTGCTGCACCGGGTGCCGGTGCTGGTGCTGCCGTGCATCGACTCGCACTCGGCGAAGCTGCCGGCGGCCAACCAGTCCGCGCTGTGGGGCTCGGTGCTGCCGGCCGCGTGGAACTATATGCTCGCCGCCCGCGCCCGGGGGCTCGGCACCGCGTGGACCACGCTGCACCAGGCGTTCGAGTCGGAGATCGGCGAGCTGCTCGGCATCCCGGACACGGTGCACCAGGGCGTGCTGCTGCCGACCGCGTACTACACCGGCGAGACGTTCAAGGTGGCCAGCCGCCAGCCGCTGGACGAGGTGCTGCACCTCAACACCTGGGCCGCACCGGACCGCTAATGCGCCCGGTTGCTCAGGTTGGTCACCATCAGCTCGGCGACCTGTCTGGCCAGCTGGCACGCGACCTGATGGTTCATCCCCGGCAGATCGCCGTCCGGGTTCAGGTATCGCACCTCGAGACTCTGTTCAGCTGCCACATCCACGGCAGCGACGCACTGTCTCGCCGGTTCCTGGAACGGCGACGTGGTCAATACCGCGGCAAATCCGTCCACCTGAGAGACCTGGGCACCGGTCGTGCTGTGCAGGTAGTACTCAACACCATGATCCATAATCGCGTTCGCTGACCATCCGTTGGTCGGCCGCGTCGGGAAGCTCGACCAGGCACAGCCGATCGCTCCCGGTGTGGTCTGGTCCGATTGCGGTCTGCCCGGCCCGACCCT
The DNA here is from genome assembly GCA_036500625.1 of Pseudonocardia sp. Lineage (GTDB taxonomy): Bacteria > Actinomycetota > Actinomycetes > Mycobacteriales > Pseudonocardiaceae > Pseudonocardia. Next base: position 8,112 of record DASYBQ010000019.1, read on the forward strand.
GAGCTGACCGATCTGCGCCGGGGTCAACAATGCACACGGGTCCAGGCCGTCCAGTCGCAGCGTGGCCGGCCGAGGTGGCAACCGCGGCGGCGTTGCCGTCGCCGAGACGGGCGACGGTGCTGGACCAGCTGAGCCGCCGGCACACCCGGCCAGACACAGCGCTGCCAGCCCGGCCACCGACCAACGCAGCACGCCGCCGGTCACGCTGCCGCGCCCGTCACGCCAGGGAACAGTCGGCGAAGGCCACCCGGGGGTGCCGTCGGCCGCGGTAGCGGGCGCTGGTGTACAGCGGCGTCCATTCGGGCTGGCATGGCCCGTAGCGGCTTCCACAGTCGGCAACTGTAGGGCCCCCTGTCCACCCGGCCCGGGGCCCGATGGCGAAACAGGGTCAGCGCGAGACCGGGCTGGGCGCCGCCGCGGCGGCCGGGCGGGGTTCGGTGAGCCGGCGCAGGCCGCGGCGGGCCGGTTCCTCCACCAGCCGGTACAGCAGGTCGGCCAGCACGAACGCGGCGAGGAACACCACCGGGGTCAGCGCGGTGGCCGGCGGGCCGTCGTCGCGCAGCACCCCGACCCGCTCCATCAGCGTCCAGAACACTTCGAACAACGGCACGTGCACCAGGTAGAGGCTGTAGGAGATCCGGCCGCCGTGCACCGCCCACCGGGTGGACAGCAGCCGCCCCGGCCCGGTCAGCCAGGAGCCCGACCCGCCCAACGCCAGTGCACCCACCAGCAGCGGGAACAGCACCAGCACCATGCCGCCGCGCTCGGTGCCCTGCGGAGCCGGGCCGAGCCAGGCGCCGTAGACCAGCCCGGCGAGCACCAGGGCAACCAGCAGCCAGGCCAACAGCCCGGCGGCCCGCCGGACCCGGCGGGTGCGCGGGATCTCCCGCACCGCCAGGTACACCAGCACCCCGGAGCTGAAGCCGAGCATGATCCGGGCCAGCCAGGACCAGATGAAGTACGGGCTGCCGGTGGTGAAGCACAGGTACGACTCCGGCACCATCAGCGCCACCGCGACCAGCAGCAGCACCGGCCGCCACACCCGGCGCAGCCGCCAGAACACCCATGCGGTCAGCGGGAACAGCAGGTAGGCCAGGCACTCCGCGCTGACCGACCAGGCCGGGCCGGCGAACGACCCGCCGTCGTGCCATGGCCGGGTCCACATCTGGGTCAGCGTCATCTGGCGCAGCCAGCTGCCAACACCCAGCGAGGGCTGCACGTTCTGGTAGGCCGGCTCGCCGATCCCCCAGTACCACCGCTTCAGCAGCAGCCAGCCAAGGAAACCGGTGGTGACCAGTGCGTACACCGGCCAGATCCGGCACACCCTTGCCCACAGGAACCGCACCGCCGCGGGTCCGGTGGGCCGCCGGCCCAGCTTGCCGAGGTAGGTCAGCGCGATGACGAACCCGCTGAGCACGAAGAACAGGTCCACACCCATCGCGCCGGTGGTGACAACCGGGTACCCAGGTCCGAGCACCCGGGCCAGCAGGGCACCGTGGGTGAACTGGAAGTGGAACAGCACCACCCAGGCGGCCGCGAACAGGCGCAGCCCGGTCAACGGCCGGACCTCGCGCGGGTCGGCCGCCAGTGTGGTGGGGAGCGTGGGCCGCTCCGTCAGCGGGCCCAAGTCAGCGCCCGTTGAACACCTGGCTCCAGCGTTTCTCGCCGGTGAGCTCGGGCAGTGCGTCCCGGTACTGGCGGCGCAGCCGGGGGAACTCGCGGGCCAGCCGCAGGTGGTTGCCCACCGCGGTGGTCAGCAGCGTCCAGAACACCTTCGGGTCCCGCTTGCGGTAGGCGACGCCCCGGCCGTCCGAGGTGGCAACGGTGGCGCCGTCCAGCTTGGACAGCAGGAACCAGCGGGCGTCCTGGGCCGGCACGTTCAGCTGCGGGCGGGCGTGGTGCTCGGACTTGACCGGCGCGATGTTGTGCACGAGGCCGCTGATCAGCGTGGCGCCGATGGTGACCGGGTTTGTCGGCGGCTTGAGGAACCGCGACGCGCGCACCCGGTCCATGGACGGCAGCGGCAGCTGTTTCGCGCTGGCCAGCACCTGGCCGTCGGCGTACTCCGCACGCTTCTTGCGCACCTCACCCAGCGCGGCCGGCAGTCGGTCGAACAGGGTCAGCGGGCCCTCCGCGAAGTCCTGCATGGCCAGTTCCTGCAGCGCCACCGTGGAGTACTCCAGCGACATCAGGTGTTTGAGGGTGTTCTTCATGCTGTCCCGGAACAGCGCGCCGCCGTAGCGGAACGGGCTGTGCAGCGCGGCCACCACCAGCCGGTTGCGCAGGTGGAAGTAGGCCTGCCAGTCGGTGGCGTCGTCCTTGTCCGACCAGGGCATGTGCCAGATCGCCACGCCGGGCAGCGTGGCGGTCGGGTAGCCGGCGCCCTGCGCGCGCAGCCCGTACTCGGTGTCGTCCCACTTGATGAACAGCGGCAGCGGCAGGCCCAGCTCGGTGGCGATGGAGCGTGGGATCAGGCACATCCACCAGCCGTTGTAGTCCACGTCGATGCGCCGGTGCAGGTCCACCGACTTGGTGGCGTGCCGCAGCGGGTACTTGGCGAAGTCGTGGTCGTGCTTGACGTGCGGCGCCGGCCCCCACTTGAACTTGTGCCGGTCCACCACCTCGCCCATGGTGTGCAGGTGGCTGCGGGCCTGCAGGTTGAGCATCTGGCCACCGACCAGCATCGGGTGCTCGGCGAACCGGGAGAACGCGATCGCGCGCAGCACCGAGTCCGGCTCGATGACGATGTCGTCGTCCATCAGCAGGATCTGGTCGCAGTCCGTGCTGCTCAGCGCCTCGTGCATACCCCGGGAGAACCCGCCGGAGCCGCCGAGGTTGGGCTGGTCGTGGATGCGCAGCCGGTCGCCGAGGCCTCCGGCGGCGGCCGCGAAGCCGCCCGCGTCCCGGATCTTGCGGTTGCCCTGGTCAGCCACGTTGACCGCACCGATCGCCGCGAGGACCAGCGGGTCCTCGCCGAGCGCGGCGAGCGCGGCCACGCAGTCGTCCGGCCGGTTGAACGTGGTGATGCCGATCGCGACGGAGGCCCGGCCCGGTGCGTCGACGGGGGCGTACCAGCTGGCCTCCAGCACGGTGACCGGGTCGTCGTGGGTGGTCAGGTCGAACCAGTACCAGCCGCCGTCCTCGAACGGCTGCAGGTCCAGCACGAACCGGCCCTGGTGCACCCCGGTGCCGGCACCCTCGCCGAGCACCGTGCCGCGCACGTGGATCTGGGTGCCGTCGGCCTTGGAGCGGTAGATGTCGATGCGGCACTCGGCGTCCACCGCCAGGCGCAGCTCCACGCTCTCCAGCACCGTCCAGCGCCGCCAGTAGCTGGCAGGGAAGGCGTTGAAGTAGGCGGCGAAGCTGATCTCCGACTGTGGCGGCATGCGCAGCCGGGTGCGGGAGTCGGCGGTGGCCCGCTTGCGGTTGCCCTCGTCCTCGTCCAGGTACAGCGCGCGGACGTCCAGCGGGTCGCCGGTGCGCGGCAGGATGACCCGCTGCAGCAGCGCGCCCGGCCCTTCCCAGTGCACCGACGGCGCCTCGGGGGCGTCCTTCGCGGCCGGCGTGCGGCTCGACCCCGTCTTGCCCGCCCCGGACCCGGCGGCGGTGGACCGGCTGGTCCGGCGCCGGGTGGTGCCGCTGGCCGTGCTGCCGTTCGGGGTGGCGACCTCGGTCGTGTCCGTCATGAGCCTCTACTCACGTCCTCTGCAGGTGGTTCGGCCGTACCGGTTGGCGCCCCGGTGCTGGCCCGGTGCTGGCACTGACGGCGGCGCGGTTGTCCGGGCCCCGAGGGTAGTGGCCCCCCGTTTCCCACCCGCCACCCCCCTGCGGTCCCGGCGGGTGCCGACCGGGCTTCTCCTCAGGAGCCCTCGGTCCAGAACCTGGCCAACCGCTCGGCGGCTTGCTGCTTGGTCATTGTGGCCACCTCGCGTTCCGCGAGACCCACTCGTGAGACCAGCTGGTACACGAGCTCGGCGGGCAACCCCTCGGTGGGCGGCGCCGGCGCTCCCCGGTCCGGTCGGGCGCCGTCGTGCACGCAGGCCCAGAACTCGGCTTCGGCGACATCGAGCTGGTCACGCAGGATGTGTCGCCAGAGGCCGGGCCCGTAGTCGGTGCGATCCACCGGGTGTGAGATTCGAGTACGCAACGTCCGCCCGTCAGGCAGGTGCAACTCATAGGTGACGTGGTGGGTACCGGAACGACCCCGAGCGTCGCGCACGACCTCCCACTGTTCGACCTGGCAGAAGGCCTGGTGATCCTTGCGGGTCGGCGTCTTCCGGCTCACTTCGGGGCTGCGCCGCGGCCGGACGGTGCCCCGACGACCCAGTCACGCAGTTGATCGTCGTCACTGAGGGCGATCAACTGGACCAGGCCCCAGTTGTCCCGGTGATTCGGTGCGTCCAGCAGGTGGTCCTGCCAGTCCTCGGCGTACTCGCGCAGCGCGTCGACCAGCTCCGTCACCGCCTCGGCAAAGGTCGCGCCGTCCGCACCCACCGCAACGTCCGGGACGTACGCCGACCAGCCACCGGCCTCCGCGATCACCACCGCACGGGACGGGATGAGCGTCGCAAGGAAGTGGCGCAGCCGCTCGACGTCGACCATTGCGGTACGCGCGGTATCCCGCCGAACCGTCGCCACCTGGCCCCGCTCGGCCGCGTCCAGCAGATCCTTTAGATGCGCACGAGCCGAGCTGTAGTTGTCGTAATGCACAGGCTCGGCCATGTACCCAAGTATCGTATCGAACAATAGGTACGTCAAGTACGCGACGTACTCACCCGCGTGATCTGGTCAGTCTTCGAGGTCGGCGGTGAGTAGGCCGGAGCGGGTGAAGTAGGGGGCGAGGCGGTTGTCGAACATGGTCAGTGCCGAGCCGATCGCCATGTGCATGTCCAGGTACTTGTAGGTGCCGAGCCGGCCGCCAAAGAGCACCTTGCAATTGACCGTCTCCTTGCGGGCCAGCTCCCGGTAGCGTTCCAGCTTGGCCCGGTTGTCGGCGGTGTTGATCGGGTAGTACGGCTCGTCACCGGACTCGGCGAACCGGGAGAACTCCCGTACCACGACGGTCTTGTCGGTCGGGTAGTCCCGCTCCGGATGGAAGTGCCGGAACTCGTGGACCCGGGTGTAGGGCACGTCGATGTCGTTGTAGTTCATCACCGATGTGCCCTGGAAGTCGCCGGTGTCGGTGAGCACCTGCTGCTCGAAGTCCAGGGTGCGCCAGCCCAGCTCGCCCTCGGAGTAGTCGAAGTAGCGGTCCAGCGGACCGGTGTAGACCGTCGGCACGTCCGGCAGCTGCTCGCGCACCGCGAAATAGTCGGTCTCCAGCGATACCGTGATCCCGGGGGCGGCAGCCATCCGCTGCAGCCACGCGGTGTACCCGTGCACCGGCAGACCCTCGAACGTGTCGTTGAAGTACCGGTTGTTGAACGTGTAGCGCACCGGCAGCCGGGTGATGATCGACGGGTCCAGCTCGGTCGGGTCGGTCTGCCACTGCTTGACGTTGTAGCCCTTCACGAACGCCTCGTACAGCGGGCGCCCGATCAGCGAGATCGCCTTCTCCTCCAGGTTGCGCGCGCTCGCCGTGTCGAACTCGGCGGCCTGCCGCGCGATCAGCGCTCTTGCCTCGTCCGGGGTGTGGCTGCGGCCGAAGAACTGGTTGATCAGCGCCAGGTTCATCGGGAACGCGTACACCTGGTCGCGGTGCCGGGCGAACACCCGGTGCTGGTAGTTGGTGAACTCGGTGAACCGGTTGACGTACTCCCACACCCGCTTGTTGGAGGTGTGGAACAGGTGCGCGCCGTAGCGGTGCACCTCGATGCCGGTCTCCGGCTCGGTCTCGGAGTAGGCGTTGCCGCCCAGATGAGCGCGCCGCTCCAGCACCAGGACCCGTTTGCCCAGCTCGGCGGCGGCCCGCTCGGCCACGGTCAGGCCGAAGAAGCCGGACCCGACCACAACGAGATCGAACTCTGGAGCACCCACGCCGCACGAGGGTAGTGCCGCGCCCCCACCCACCCGAACCCGGCACCTCGTCAGCGCAGCAGCCGTTCCAGGCGGCGGCCGAGGGCGAGCAGGGCGCGGTCGCCGCCGGGGGGGCCGTCCAGGCCGAGGCCGACCGCCGGGCCGTCACCGGTCGGCACCGGCAGGGTCAGCCCCGGCAGGCCGACGATGCTGCCCGGCGCAGTGTGCCTGGTGAACACCTCCGCCGCGTGCGCGTTGACCGTCGGCATCTCCTCGGCCAACTCGGGCAGGTCGGTGGGGCTGGCCTCCAGCAGGGACTCGCCGCGCGCGCCGGGGGCCGGCGCGGTGCGCAGCTCCAGCTGCGAGGGCTGCCGGGGCACGGTCGGGTAGACGAGCGCGTCGAGCTGGTGGGTGCGGAACACGTTGCGGTAGTAGCCGAGCAGTTCGGCCCGGCCGGCCGCCAGCGCCGCGTCGTAGTTCTCATGGGTGATCGCGCCGACCGGCCGGCTCAGGATGTGCCGCTGGAAGAACTGCCGCACACCGGTGCCGGTGATGCGCCCGGCCAGCTCGGTCAGCGTGAGCGAGGGCAGGTAGGTGCGCAGGTAGCGGATCAGCTCGCGGCGGAACTCGTAGGCGAGGATGGGGATACCGATCCGCCGTTCCACCCCCTCCAGCGGGAACGTTGCCACCTCGACCACGACCACGCCCTTCGAGCGCAGCCGGTCCACCGCCTTCTCGAAGCACTCCAGCGTCGCCCGGTCACAGTGCGCGGACCGGTAGGTCACCGGCACCCCGAGCCGAGGCGTGGTGGCGCTGCCCAACGTGCCCAGGGTGTCCGCGTCCAGGGTGTCGGAGAAGTTCGCCGAGTCCGAGATGCCAGACAGCTCGCCGGCCAGCACGCTGTCCAGCACCGCGAGGTCGGCCACCGTGGCGGCCATCGGCGCGACGGTGCCCCGGCTGGACGACAGCGGCGTGATGGCCTCCATCGAATACCGCCCGGCGCTGGGCCGCAGGGCGCACACCCCGTTGAGCGCGGCGGGGATGCGCGCCGAGCCGCAGAAGTCGACACCGAGCGCGGCGGGTATCCCCAGTGCGACCATCACCGCGGCGCCGGCGCTGCTGCCGCCGGCCAGCCGGTGGCTGTCCCTGGCGTTGTGCACCGCGCCGGCCATCGACTCACCACCGGTGACGCCGACGGACAGCTCGTGCATGTTGGACTTGCCAAGCACGAACGCCCCCGCCCCGCGCAGGCTGCTCACCACCGGCGCGTCCTCCGGCGGCACGAAGTTGGCCAGCGCCGGAGTGCCAGCGGTGTTGGGCATGCCGGCCACGTGGATGTTGTCGTTGATCACCATCGGGATGCCGCGCAGCGGGCCGTCGCCCGGCCAGGCCCGGTCGGCCTGCCAGGCCGCGCGCAGCGACTCCTCGGCGTCAACAGTGATCATCGGGTTGAGATCGGCGTGGCGCAGGGCGGTGTCCAGCATCCGCTCGGTGAGCGAGTAGCTGGCGGGCTGGTCGAGCCGGGGGCCGGTGCGACCCTCAACCACGCCGGGTGGCGGGGCGGGCGCGCGAAGCCGTGTCATCGCGGACTCCTGAAGGCCGATAAGCTTAGTTTGTCGGGTAGATATTGGCACGATCGGCGCTGCCAAAACATAATACTCGACAGTAACGTATGCAAAATAATTTAAATTCACCTATTTGCACTTAATCAGGTCAATCCTAGTGGCGCCATTACAAGTAGTGTCTCAAGACTCACGGGCCGTCCGGCGCGGCCCTGATCGCATCCAGATCCACCTTGTAAATTCGTACCGAGCCCTCCACGTGCGCCAGGATCAGGCCCGGTACCCGGCCCAGATGGCGTAGGCCGGGCACGGTGGTCATCAGCCCGCCACCGGTCCAGTTCTGCGGCGCCCCGTTCGCGCCGATGATCGGCGCCCGGGAGTCGACGTAGACCCAGGCGATGTTCAGCCGCAGGATCCAACGCCGGATGTCGGCGTTGGTGTTCAGGAACCGGAAGCTTTTCATCAGCTGCCAGGTGTACGGGAAGTTCGGCACCCCGAGGGTGCTCAGCTCCACGATCGGCAGCCCGTCGTGCACGTACAGCCAGGCGGAGCCGTCGTTCGGGCTGTTCATCACCCGCTCGCCCGGTTTGACCCTCGGCGCGAGCCAGTCCGCCGCCGCGACGTCCTCGGCGTCCACCCGGTACAGCTGCGGGCTGGACCAGCGCTGGGACAGCGCCAGCGCCGAGGTGCGCAGGTAGCGGCTGGTCGGGCCGGCGATGTAGCCGACGGTGAACGCCACCAGCGCCAGCACGCCAACCACCGAGACCACCCGGCTGCTTGGCCGGACGAAACGGGCCGGCGGGGCCGGCGGCTCGGGCAGCCGGGGGGTGGCACTGCCGACCTGGCGAAGCAGTCGGTCCGGGATGCGGTCGTACACCGGGTCGGGCAGCAGGTCCAGCAACTGGCCACTCCAGCGGCGCAGCGCCACGGACCGAGGCAGCCGCAGTGCCGACACACCCGCGGTCAGTGCGCTGAGCACGCCGAACATGCCCAAGGTGCCCAGCGCCGGCGCGAACAACGGGACGTGGCTCTGCACCCGCCCGACACTGTTGTAGAAGAAGCCGAGGATCGGCGCGGTGATGCCGGTCGGGTTGCGGTAGGCCAACAGCGTGATGACCACCCAGGTGGCCCAGGCCACCAGCACCGGCACGCTCCTGCGCAGCACCAGGGCGGTGCCAAGCCCGATGACCAGCAGCGCGGTCGGCCAGACCTGCACCAGCGAGCGGCTGTCGAACATGCCGCCGTAGAGCAGCGGCACCACCTGGCCCATCGAGGCGGTGATCGGCACGTGCGCGGTGTCCGGCGGGAACGCCTCGATCCGGCTGGACACCGCCAACGCGCCGCGCAGCACCGGGCTGGCCATCGCCGCGGCCGCCACCCCGATCAGCAGCAGCACCGACCACTGCGCGCGCAGCATCGCCCGACCGTCCGCGATGAACAACAACGCCACCCAGAACGCCAGCACGGACAGCCCCACCGACAACCCGGCGCTGGGGTGCACGCTCACGATGCCAGCGCAGGCCAGCGCGACACCCAGCGCGCTGCCCCATGCCTTGGGCCGGATCAGCAGTATCGCGGTCACCACACCGGGCACCAGCACCAGCGCGGAGGCATTGGGCAGCAGGCCGTTGTCCCTCGCCAGTGACACCCCCGGGCGGTAGAGGCCTGCCGCGATCACCGAGCCGGCCCCGGCACCCAACGCCATCCAGCCGGCGTCGTCGCGCAGCCAGCGCACCGCGAGCGCGGCCAACGCGGCCGCGCTGGTGGTCCATGCGGCACCCAGCAGCATCGCCGCCGCGCCGTTCATGCCGACCACCGAGTTGCCGAACACGTCGGCGACGATCGCGCCGATCAGATGGAAACCGTCCGGGTAGTAGACGGTGGGCGTCTTGTTGATCACGTCCGCCGGCATGATCTGCCACGGCGCGCCGCGCCCGGAACGCTGGATGTAGGCGACCAGCAGCGAGTGCAGGATCGTGTCGTGGTCCTGGTTGTAGGTGGTCCACGGGCCGATGCCCCAACTCCAGGCGCGCAGCGCGAGCCCCGCGCCGGTCAGCACGAACACCAGACCGGCGAGCTGGGCCACCAGGCCGGTCATCCCGGTCAGCGGCGGCAGCAGCGGCTTCGCCCTCGGGGGCGGCAGCGCGGCCGGCCGGCCGAGGAAACGGCTGACCAGCAGGCTCAGCCCCACGCCAGCCACGACCAGCACCCCGGTGCCGACCGCAAGCGAGGTCGGCCCGAACCGGCTACCGGCCAGCCCGCACCAACTGGCCACCAGCAGTGCCACCCCGATGCTCGCGGCGGGGGCGGCGGCCAGCAGCAACAACCGCTGCCGCACCCCAAGGGCGACCAGCACGGCCAGCCCTGGCCCGAACACGGTGAGGGCGGCGACGGAGAGCACCGCTGGACCGCTTACGTCGCTCGCCTCCTCCGCCCCTCGGCCTACTCGGCCGTTCCCCGAGGAGTTGCCGCCGGGTCGGTGCCCGATGCCGTCCAGCGATGTCCCTCAGAATCGGGAGAAGGGTAGCCGGGTGCGCGAGGGGTGTCTGCTGGCGGCGTCCGGATCACGCGGCGGCCGGCGTGCCGGCGCTGCACCACGGTCGAGGCAATCGTTTCAGCTGCGCCGCCCGGACGTTTCTGGTGCGCCGATCGGGCGCCGAGTTGAAGAATTGCGCAGGGCTCTCTGCTGTCTCCGCGCTGTCTCTGCCGGGTTTTGTCGGACCCCGTCGCTAGCGTCGCTGGATGTGACCGAACCCAGCTTCCTACCCGACACCCGGGCGTCCTACGACGCGGTGGCCGCCGCCTACGCCGAGCGCTTCCGCGACGGGCTGGCGGGCAAGCCACTGGACCGGGCGGTGCTGGCCGGGTTCGCCGAGCTGGTGCTGGCCGGTCCTTCCGGGACGGTCGCCGATGTCGGCTGCGGGCCGGGGGATACGAC
>DASYBQ010000020.1:0-31712 GCA_036500625.1 Pseudonocardia sp.
GGCTCGCTCCTCGTCACCGGTCAGAGTGATCCGAGGCAGCACCGGCTGGGTCGGCGGCAAGACTGGTGTGGTGGTGGACACCGCGCCACCCTCGGGCTCATCGAGGTCGTGCATCCAGATGACGTTCTTGCGACCGTCACGCAGGGAGATGGTGGCCGCACCGACCTCGCGTAGCTCGGGGTCCCACCGGTACCCGGCGATGAGACGGATCTCCTCGAGCCCATCCAAGGTCGGCTGCTCCTGCTCGAGGAAGTCGAGGGCGCCCTGGGTGAGAACAGTGGAGACCGCACCTTCCAGGTCGTGCTTCTTCACTCGCATTCGATATCGGGTGCCGACATAGAGTTCCCGCCTGGGCAGCCTGTCGACGAACGAGACATTCTCCACCTGGTCGAAGATCTCGACGACATGTGCCCAGGCTCGGTCGTGACACCAGTTCAGCAGGCCCCGGTCCGTGGAGTCCACGACCCATCCCGGAAACACAGACCGGTAAAGCGTCAGGTCCGCTCGGGTTCTCGCAACCATGAGCGCCAGGCCTGCCGCCACCTTGTCCCCACGCTCCTCAAGAACCTGATCCGCCGACGCATAGCCCGAATTCATACCGAGAAATATACCACCGTGATCTTGATGGCGTCGCCACATGCTCAGCGTGTCGGCCCGGGTCCGTCGGTCGTCAAGCGGCTCTGTCGCGTTGACAGGGCGGGGAGCGAGGCGCTCGGGCTGGTGAGAGCCCGCCCCGATCATTTTCTATGCGCGGGGCGGGCCGCGTCGAACTGGTCAAGGCGTCGGCCGTCCTGACTGACGCCGAGTTGCCACCGTGTGAGCGTGGGTCAGACGGTGGCGGAAAGGCCCTTGCCGACGGTGAGGCCGGCGGTGCTGTCGAGCAGCGAGCCGAACAGGTCGACCCGCACGGTGTCGCCGTCGGTGATCTCACCGGACAGCAGGGCGCGGGCCAGCTGGTCACCGATCGCGGACTGCACCAGCCGGCGCAGCGGCCGCGCACCGTAGAGCGGGTCGAAGCCGTTGATGGCCAGCCACTCGCGGGCCCCGTCGGACACGTCCAGCGACAGCCGCCGCGCGGCCAGCCGCTTGCCCAGCTGGGCCAGCTGGATGTCCACGATCGAGGTCAGCTCCTCGGTGGACAGCGCCTGGAACACCACGATGTCGTCGAGCCGATTCAGGAACTCCGGCTTGAAGTGCCCGCGCACGATCCGCAGCACCGCGTCGCGCCGCGCGGTGGCATCCAGCGAGGCGTCCGCGATCGCGTGGCTGCCGAGGTTCGACGTCAACACCAGGATCGTGTTGCGGAAGTCGACCGTGCGGCCCTGGCCATCGGTCAGCCGGCCGTCGTCGAGCACCGCGAGCAGCACATCGAACACGTCCGGGTGAGCCTTCTCCACCTCGTCCAGCAGCACCACCGTGTACGGCCGGCGGCGCACCGCCTCGGTCAGCTGGCCACCCTGGTCGTAGCCGACATAGCCGGGAGGAGCACCCACCAGCCGGGCAACGCTGTGCTTCTCGCTGTACTCGGACATGTCGATGCGGACCATGGCCCGCTCGTCGTCGAAAAGGAACTCCGCCAGCGCCTTGGCCAGCTCGGTCTTGCCGACCCCGGTGGGGCCGAGGAACAGGAACGAGCCGGTCGGCCGGTTCGGGTCGGCCACCCCGGCACGCGCCCGGCGCACCGCGTCGGACACGGCACGAACGGCCTCGGCCTGGCCGATCACCCGGCGGCCCAGCTCGTCCTCCATGCGCAGCAGCTTCGCCGTCTCGCCCTCCAGCAGCCGCCCGGCCGGGATGCCGGTCCAGGCGGACACCACGTCCGCCACATCGTCCGGGCCGACCTCCTCCTTGAGCATCAGCTCGTCCTTCTTCGCCGACACCTCGTCGGCCAGCGCCAGCTCCTTCTCCAGCTTCGGGATCCGGCCGTAGCGCAGCTCCGCGACCCGGCCGAGGTCGCCGTCCCGCTCGGCCCGCTCGGCCTCGCCGCGCATCCCTTCGAGCTGCTCCTTGAGCACCCGGGAGGACTCGATCGAGGTCTTCTCGTTCTGCCAGCGCGCGGTCAGCGCGGACAGCGCCTCGCGCTTCTCGGCCAGCTCGGCGCGCAGCGCGGTCAGCCGCTGCACCGAAGCCGGGTCGTCTTCCTTGGCCAGCGCCATCTCCTCGATCTCGAGGCGGCGCACCGCGCGCTCCACCTCGTCGATCTCCACCGGGCGCGAGTCGATCTCCATCCGCAGCCGGGAGGCGGCCTCGTCGACAAGGTCGATGGCCTTGTCCGGCAGGAACCGGGCGGTGATGTACCGGTCGGACAGCGTGGCGGCGGCGACCAGCGCGGTGTCGGTGATCCGCACGCCGTGGTGCACCTCGTAGCGCTCCTTGAGGCCGCGCAGGATGCCCACGGTGTCCTCGACACTCGGCTCGCCGACAAGGACCTGCTGGAAGCGGCGCTCCAGCGCCGGGTCCTTCTCGATGCGCTCGCGGTACTCGTCCAGCGTGGTCGCACCGACCATCCGCAGCTCGCCCCGGGCCAGCATCGGCTTGATCATGTTGCCCGCGTCCATCGCGCCTTCACCGGTCGCGCCGGCGCCCACGATGGTGTGCAGCTCGTCGATGAAGGTGACGACCTCGCCCGCGCTGTCGGTGATCTCCTTCAGGACGGCCTTGAGCCGCTCCTCGAACTCGCCGCGGTACTTCGCGCCGGCCACCATCGAGCCGAGATCCAGCGAGATGACCCGCTTGTTCTTCAGCGACTCCGGCACGTCGCCGGCCACGATGCGCTGGGCGAGGCCCTCCACGATCGCGGTCTTGCCGACGCCCGGCTCGCCGATCAGCACCGGGTTGTTCTTGGTCCGCCGGGACAATACCTGCACGACACGGCGGATCTCGGTGTCCCGGCCGATGACCGGGTCCAGGTCGCCCTTGCGGGCCCGCTCGGTGAGGTCGACGCCGTACTTGGACAGCGCCTGGTAGGTGCCCTCCGGGTCCGGGCTGCTCACCCGGGTGGAGCCGCGCACCTTGCGGAACGCGTCCTTGAGCGCGTCCTCGGTGGCGCCGTGCCGACGCAGCAGCGCCGCCACGTCGCCGTTGCCGGCGGCCAGGCCGACCAGCAGGTGCTCGGTGGAGACGTACTCGTCGCCCATCTCGGTGGCGAGGCGCTGCGCGGCGGTCAGCGCGGCCACCGCCTCCCGATTCAGCTGCGGGGCGGACACGGTGGCGCCGGCCGCGCTGGGCAGCCGGTTGCCGATCTGGGTGAGCTCGGCGCGGATGGCCGCCGGGTCGGCGCCGACAGCCTCCAGCAGCGGCGTGCTGATACCGTCGGACTGGGCCAGCAGCCCACCCAGCAGGTGGCTCGGCCCAACGTCGGGGTTACCAGCGAGAGTTGCCGCCTGCGCGGCGGCGGACACCGCCTGCTGTGTCTTGGTGGTGGGGTTGAACGAGTCCATCCTCGCTGGCCTCCTGCTGTGTGATCGCTGCTTGCTCGTCGTAGGGCGCCGCCGGCCATCCCCGGCCAGTGTGCCCGTCGCTACTAGTAACGGCAGGAAACTTGAGTCTGTTCCGCTCAAGGCAAACTTCAACCAAGCTTTTCCCGTCAGCGCGGTAGCATCCGCGCATCAACGCGAAGCCTGCCCGTGTCGAGCTGAGCGTGAAGGCATTCTGGGCCCGAGCCGGCCGACCGACCAGAGTGCTGGTGGCCAGCCTGATGACGCTGGGCGTCTGCATGCTCACCTCGGGCCTGCTGTCGGACCGGTACGGCTGGTGGACGAGCCTGCCGTTCCTCACCAACCTGGCCTCGGGCCTGACCTCGGCGTGCTTCGGTGTGCCGTTCGCCCTGCTCGTACTGTCCTCCCTGACCTCACTCGAGGACGAGCAACAGCAGCAGCGCAACGCGGAGAACCTGCGCCGAGGCGCGCTCGAGGCGTTGGCGGCCGCGGTGCGCCAGGTCACCTCGAGCGGGACGCGGGAGCGGGTGGACGCTGGCCTCGACCCGCTCACCCGCACCGTCATCGAACGCGCCGAACAGGTGATCGAGGCCGACGGATCGGTCGAGTCGCTGCGGCACAGCGTGCTGACGTGTCAGGAGTCGCTCACCGAGCTGCATGAGTACCTGCGGCAAAACTTCTCCTATCTGGTGGACATGGAGGAGCACTGGGCGAGCACGTGCGCGCAGTGGCGCTTCCTCGACGACTACGTCAAGCCAAGGGGCTACGAGCAACAGCTGGACTGGATCAGGCCTGACGCCGCCGCCCGATTCGACACCATTCTGCGCAACAGCACACACCCACTCGCCTCGGTGATCCCGCTGCGCGAACACACCTTGCCCGAGCTGATCGGACGACTCTCCCGGCTGGCGGAGGGCGAAGACGAGCATCTGGTCGAGAACACCGGGAGTGAGCTGCATGGACGCATGGCTGGGCTTAATCGCGAGCTGACCCTGCTGCGCGGACAACTTCCTCGGACCATGCGCCTGCGGGAAGCGATGGCGATCGCCCAGGGACTCCCGTTCGAGGTGGACCTCACGCCCGGGTACGGTTTGCAGCTCTGACGCCCGACTCCACTGGGTCTTCGAACCATCACGAACAGTGACGAAAAGCCCGACACAGCGCGGCGACACGCCCGAGGCGGGGCCAGGTGGAGCCTGCCCGTGACGATCCGACAGCTCAAGCACTACCCTCAGCATCCGTCGGAACCGTCAGCTACTACTATCGTCCCACACTTCCACCCACATGAGTGAAGGACACAGTGATCGTCCCGTGAGTCGTTCTATGGTCGCTAGGACGGCCGGTCCGGATATGGAGTGCTGGCGCGAGCCCCGACCGTCGCCGCTTCCCGAGGAGAGAGCCCGCCCCCGATCATGAGCGCCGAGCCACTGCTGACCGAGTACCCGCCGAGTAGGCCCGCGCCCGCGCGGGCCAACGAAATGGTCTCCATCATCCGGTCCAGCTTCGCCGAGGTCGAGGATGATGCCGAGGAGCTGGCAAAACACTTCTACTCGCTGCTGTTCCACCTCGCCCCCGAGACCCGGGAGCTGTTCCCGGCGAACATGGTGGTGCAGCGCAGCCGGCTGCTCCGCGCCCTGGTGCACGTGGTCCAGATGGTGGACCACCCCGACGAGCTGGGGCCGTTCCTGTCCCAGCTGGGCCGCGACCACCGCAAGTTCGGCGTTGTCACCAAGCACTACAACGCGGTGGGCGGCGCGCTGCTCGGCGCTATCGCGCACTTCCTCGGCCCCGGCTGGACCCCCCGGGTGCAGACCGCGTGGACCGAGGCGTTCAACGTCGTCTCGCACGCGATGCGCGCGGGCGCGGACGGCGACACCGGGCCGGCCTGCTGGCTGGGTCGGGTGGTCGGGCACCGCAGGCTGAGCTGGGACGTGGCCATGG
Organism: Pseudonocardia sp.; assembly: GCA_036500625.1. Lineage (GTDB taxonomy): Bacteria > Actinomycetota > Actinomycetes > Mycobacteriales > Pseudonocardiaceae > Pseudonocardia. The sequence continues at coordinate 5,379 of DASYBQ010000020.1, forward strand.
TGCAGGTGCAGACCGGCCAGCCCATCCCGTACCACGCCGGCCAGTACCTGAGCGTGGAGACGCCCCGGCGGCCCCGGCTGTGGCGCTATCTGTCGCCGGCCAACGCGCCCCGCGAGGACGGCATCATCGAGTTCCACGTGCGCGCGGTGCACAACGGCTGGGTCAGCCGGGCCATCGTCGCGCACACCGAGCGCGGTGACACCTGGCGGATCGGCCCGCCGATGGGCCGGCTCACCGTCGACCCCGACTCCGGGCGGGACGTGCTGATGGTCGCCGGTGGCACCGGCATGGCGCCGATCAAGGCGATCCTGGAGACCATGGCCCAGCGTTCCGACAACCCGCGCACCGAGGTGTTCGTCGGCGGCCGCCGCTGGGAGGACCTGTACGACTTCGCCAGCCTGCGCCAGCTGTCCTACACCAACCCGTGGCTGAACGTGGTGCCGGTCGTCGAGGAGGACGAGGGCATCTCCGGTGCCGAGCACGGCACGCTGGCCGACGTGGTCACCCGCTACGGCGCGTGGAAGGACCACGACGCGCTGGTCTGCGGCTCGCCGTCGATGATCCGGGCCACCGTGTCCCGGATGCTCGTCGCCGGCACGCCGCTGGACCAGATCCGCTACGACCCGTTCACCATGGACTGAACCGCGCTATTTTTCGGAAAGGCCCAGGGTCGGGGCCAGCTCGGCCAGGGTGACCAGCGGGTCGTCCGCGTCCGGCAGTACGTGCACCGCGACGTGGTCGGCACCGGCGTCCAGGTGCGCGCGCAGCTTCGGCGCCACCGCCGAGGCGATGCCCCGGGCGGCCAGAGCGTCGATCAGCTCGTCGCTGCCGCCGTTGTCCAGGTCGGCCTCGGCGTATCCGAGGCGGCGCAGGTTGGCCCGGTAGTTCGCCAACTGCAGGTAGGGGTTGTGCACGGCGGCCCGCGCGGTGGCCAGCGTGTCGTCGCCGAACAGGCCCAACGCGACCTTGTGCTCCACCGCCAGCAGCGGCGCCTCGCCGAGCGTCTCGCGGGCGGATTCGGTGAACTCGGGCGTCACCAGGTAGGGGTGCGCGCCGGCGGCCCGGTCGGCGGCCAGGCGCAGCACCCGGGGCCCTAGCGCGGCGAGTACCCGGCGGTTGGCCGGCACCGCGTGCTCGTCGAGGACGTCCAGGTAGTCCACCAGCGCCTGGTACGGCTTGGTGTAGCCGGCGTTCGCCTCCGGGTGGCCGGCCCCGATGCCCAGCAGGAACCGGCCGGGCCAGGCCTGCTCGATCCGGTGGAAGGAGTCCGCCACCGCGCCGGCCTCGGCGGTCCAGATGTTCACGATGCCGGTGGCCACCGCGATCGTCTCGGTGGCGCCGAGCAGTGTGTCGACAATGGCGAGGTCGGCCGACGGGGAGCCGCCGATCCAGATCGTCTGGTAGCCCAGCCGCTCGATGTCCGCGGCCCGCTCGGCGGTGAGCGCCCACTGGCCGGCCCACACCCCCACCTCGCCGATCCGCACAGGTGTCGCGTTAGCACTCATCGATCGCTCGCCTCCGTCACGGGGTAGTCGTCCCCCCTGCGCAACGCGGTGAACGCCGGGCTGTTCCGCGCATGGCGTCGACGCGCCAGGCGGCGAGACAGCCGCGCCGGGCGGTGCCACCGCCCCCGCCTACCCCGAGAGCACACAACACCCCGACGGCACACAGCACTCCGACGGCACACAGCGAGTGGGCGCCGCACATAGGGCCGGACGTGTGTGCGGTGCCCACTCGCTGTGTGCGGTGCGAGAGGGTGCGGTGCGAGAGGGTGCGGTGTGCCGGCGCGGGGCCGGTTAGCGAGGGGCGCGGCGGCGGGCCAGCCAGTCGCGGGGGGCGTCGCGAAGGGCGCGGGCGACCGAGACGGCCGTGGACTGCTGCTGCGCGGGCACCGGCGGCAGGCTCGGCAGCACCCAGTCGGGCTCCGCCCGGTCTGGGGCCTGCTCGGCGGCTGCCGCCGCGGCGCGCTCGGCCGTGCGCTGGCGTTTCGCGCCGAAGTAGTCGCCGCCCTTGCGGGCCGGGTCGTCGGTACCCCAGTCGCGCTGGGCCGGCACCCTGGCCATCCGGGGGATGTGCTTGCGGCAGTGGATGTAGGCCTCGGCCACCTCGACGACCACCCAGCGCCGAGCCTGCCGGCCGCGCGCCTCATCGACCGGCAGGCTCGGGTGCTCCTCGCGCAGCGTGGCGTCCTCCACGATCCGTGCGCTGCCGTTCACGTGCAGGCCGATCAGGTCCCGCTCGAAGTCGACCATGAGCAGCCCGACGTGCGGGTTCTCCAGGATGTTGCCGAGGCTGGCGTGCACCCCGTTGCCCCGGTACTCCGGGTAGGCCACGTGCCGGTCGTCGAGCACCTGGATGAAGCCGGGCGGCCCGGCCCGCAGCGAGGCGTCGCACTCGCCGTCGCCGTCCGCGCTGGCCACGAACGCCATCTCCATCCGCCCGATGAACTCGATCATCGCCGGCATCAGCCGGTTGCGCAGCTGCTCGGCGTAGAACCGGTTGGCCCGGTCCTCGGTGTCGTACGCGCACTGCAGCAGGCGCTCACCCGCCGACCCCGGCCGATGGTCCGACTCGTGACCGAGGGTGACGGAGCAGGAGGTCTGTTCATCCAGCACGGCGTCCACCGTGCCAGATACGGCCGGCCGGTGACGCTTCGGGCACGGGTTTCCGGGCCAGAGCCTCCGCCGGCACGATCAGCTACCCGACCTGGCCTAACGCGACCACTCACATGGCGGCACCCACACGTTTCAGTGCCCGGGATCGAGCCCCGACTCGGGCCCGAACGGCGGCTCCTGGCAGGCCCCGTCCCATCGCTGCCGGTAGCGCTCGAGGTCCGGCGGCGGGCCCGGCAGCGGCACGGCGCCGGGTGCGCGCAGGCCGTCCAGGGTGACGGCGAGCAGCCGGTCGCGCGCCGCCATGTCCGCGCCGGTGGGCCCGTGCCTGGCGAACAGCTCGAGCAACGACACTATGTCCGGTGCGGTGGCATCGGGCCGCAGCCGGCCGTCCCGCCGCGCGTCTGCCACCAGCCGCTCGAGCAACAGGTGCGCCCGCGCGGCACTGCGCCGCATCTGCGGGGTGGTGGACAGGCCGCCGGCCAGCGGGGTGAGCGCCCCGGTCCGCCGGGCGACGCACTCGTGGATGTAGCCCACCAGCCCGGCCCACGGGTCCGGCTCGCGCAGTGCGGTCTCGGCGGCCTCGATGGCGTGGTCCATGGCCAGCAGGCAGAGCCGGCGCAGCAGGTCGGCCTTGCTGCCGTAGCGGCGGTAGAGGCTGCCCATGCCGACGCCGGCGCGCGCCGCGATGGCCGCTACCGAGGCGTCAGCGCCGTGTACGGCGACGACCTCGCGGGCCGTGTCGAGCACCCGCTCGTCGTTTCGCCGCGCCTCGGCCTGGCGTCCCCGGGCGGAGCGCGGCGCCTGGCCGGTCACCGCGGCAGCGTACCGGGCGGGGAGCGTTCCGCTCCGTTATTCTATTTCCGGAGCGATTCGCTCCGACAAAAGAACGCGAAGGGGTCTCGGATGACACCGCTGGTGGGCGTGGTCTGCGCGGGCGGGCAGACCGGGCGCGCGATCCTTGCCGAGCTGTCCCGGCGGGGCATCCGGGCCCGAGGCCTGGTGCACAGCACCCGGTCGGCGCAGTGCGCCACCGAGGCCGGCGCGGACGAGACGGCCCTGCTCCAGCTGGCCGACCAGTCGTGCTGGGCGCCGGCCATCGAGGGCCTCGACACGCTGGTGTTCCTCGCCCCGCCGTTCGCCGCCGAGGAGGAACGCTTAGCGGCGAACGCGCTGGTGGCGTCCCCGGGGTGCCGCACCACCTGCGCAAACCGGCCGTAGAGACCACAGTGCGGGACTCGGCGCTGCCCTGGACGATCATCGCGCCGACCATGTACCAGCAGACACTGCTGGGCCTGTGCCAGCGGGCGGCCGACGGGGTGGTCCGGCTGCCCTACCGCGCCTCGGCCCGGTTTCACCTGGTCGACCTCGCGGACGTGGCGTGCGTGCTGGGCCTGGTCGCCGGCGCGCCGGCCGAGCACGCGTACGCGTCCTACGAGCTGGCCGGCCCGCAGCGGTTGAGCACCGAGGAGATGGTCGAACAGGTCGGGTCCGCGACCGGCCGGAACCTGCGGGTCGAACAGACACCGTGGGCCGCGCTGCCGCTGCCGGCGAGCCTATCGCTGACCGAGGTCGCGGAGCGGATGGCGATGTTCGCCAGGTACGACCGCGGCGGCTACCCCGGCAACCCCACCGTGCTGCGCGCCCTGCTTGGCCGCGACCCCACCCCACTGGCCAGCACCGTCCGCCGGTAGGCGGGTGCTGGCCGGTGTAGAAGTGCCGGCACTCGTTCAGCCGCTCGTCGTTACGCCGCGCCTCGCCGGTTGACCGCCTCACCGTTGCGCGCGGGCCGAGTCCACCTCAACTCGGGGCGACCACTCGCAGCCCAGCATTACCCGCAACGACCGCCAACCGATGGTCGTAGGTGACGAAGTCGAGTTCGGCGAGATCCACCTCATGGGCGGACGCCAGATGAATGGCGTCGAGGGTGCGAACCATGGGCTCGCCCAATGCTCCCGCCCGCGCCAGAAGCTCGCGGTCAAGTATGATCGAACCCACTGCGGCCAGCACTATTCGTGCCTCCGCGAGGTCAGCGGTCAGCTTGGCGCTATCGATCAGCTCGCCCTGGTCAGTGTGGTTGTTACGCCGGATTACCCTGGGCACTTCCGCGTGGGCAAGCTCCGAGGTCACCATCGGGACGCCCTCTCGTTCGTCGAGCCAGTCCTGCAGCGCCGAGGATTCGGCTTCCTCCCGAATCAGCTTCACCAGGGCGCAGGAGTCGAGGTAGATCACCTGTCCTCGGCGCGACGCAGCTGCTCGAGTGTCTCGCTCAGCGCGGGCACATCGGTTCGACGCGGCCGGGCTCGCCGGCCGACGAGCCCACCCGGTTGTTCGGCCGGCCGCAGTCGGCCCTGCGCGGCGAGCTCTTCGGCCCGCTGCTGCGCGGCCGTCGCCGGAATCACCCAGCCCACCAGCCGGCCGCCACTGGTCACTCGTCCGACCGCACCAGCAGCCGCGAGCTCAGCGATGACCTTCCCAGCGTTGCGCAGTTCCCTGATACCGACTTCGCGCTCACTGCCGCGCTGAGCCGGGACAGACAGGTCGTCACTCATGACCGACAGTTTACTCGCGCGTCTGTCACCTGGTTGGCCGGTTAGCGAGCGCATCAGTTCGGCTGACCGTGCGTCAGTGGGCGTGCAGTTGGACGGGGCGGCCGTCCGGGTCGGTGTACAGGTGCCGACCGGGGGCGCAGGTGCCGTCGGCGCGGACCGCGAAGCCCAGGCGCAGCCGGCCGGTGGGGGGCCGGCGGCCGGCGGGGTATCACCAGCAGCGTTGCTTCGGCCACCTGAGCTGGATTTACTGCGGGGGCTTGGGGCGCCAGATGGCGATGGAGGTCTGCCGGCGGACCGGGACCAGGTCGCGGCGGTAGGAGGCGTGCACGTTGGCGGCGGTCTGGTCGACGGCGATGCGGGCGGCCGCCACCTGTTCGATCAGGTCGGCGATCTGGCCGCGCAGCTCGTCCACGGTGCGCTCCAGCTCGATGATCCGCTTCACCCCGGCGAGGTTGACGCCCTCGTCCTGGGACAACCGCTGCACCTCACGCAGCAGCGCGATGTCCCGCGCCGAGTAGCGCCGCCCGCCGCCGGCCGACCGGCCGGGGCTGACCAACCCCAGCCGGTCGTAGCCGCGCAACGTCTGGGCATGCAGCCCGGCCAGCTCCGCGGCAACCGAGATGACGAATATCGGGCTGTCCACGTCGGTGCCCGGCGGCAACCCTGGCACCGGGCGATCCTGGTTCATCAGAGCAGCCCCGCCCTCGGGTCGAAGGACTTCGTCGCATCAGCGTAGGACCGCAGCGCGCTGGCCGCCTCCTCGTCCAGCGACGGCGGCACCGCGACCTCCACGGTGACCAACAGGTCGCCGCTGGTGCCGTCGGCCTTGCGCACCCCCCGGCCACGCACCCGGAAGGTGCGCCCGCTCGACGTGCCGGCCGGCACCTTGAGCGTGACCTTGCCGTCCAGCGTGGGGACCGTCACCGTGGTACCCAGGGCCAACTCCGGGTAGCTGACCGGCACCGTCATCGTCAGGTCGTCGACGTTGCGTTCCGAACGGCCGAACAGCCGGTCCGGTGTCACGTGCACCAGAACGAACAGGTCACCGGCCGGGGCGCCGCCCCGGCCCGGCTCGCCCTGGCCCTTGATCCGAATCCGCTTGCCGTCGGTCACCCCTGGCGGAATGCGCACGTTCAGCGAGCGGGTGCGCGGGCTGACCCCGTCACCGCCGCACTCCGGGCACGGGTCGTCGATGATCCGCCCGGTGCCCCGGCAGTCCCGGCAGGGCTCGGAGAACGCGAACGCACCCTGGTTGCGGGTGACCAACCCGACCCCGTTGCACGTCGGGCAGGTACGCGGTGTGCTGCCCACCCGGGCACCGGTGCCACCACAGCTGGAACAGCGGCCCGGACTGGTCAACCGCAGTGTCACCGTCGCACCGCGCACCGCGTCCGCGAAGCCGAGACTGATCTCGCTCTCCACGTCCGCGCCGCGGCGGGACTGGCTGGACGCGCGGGTACCGGCCCGCCCGCCGCCGAACAGCCCGCCGAACAGGTCGCCGAGGCCACCGGCACCACCGGGCACCCCCGCGCCACCAGCGCCACCGGCGGCCCTGGTGCGGTTCAGCAGGTCGTTGAGGTCGAAGTCGGCGGCGCCGCCACCGAACCCGCCGCCAGGCGCCCCGGCGCCGTAGCCACCGGGGAAGCCCGCACCGAAACCGCCGCCACCCGAAGCGAACAGCTTGCGGGTCTCGTCGTACTGGCCGCGCTTGTCCGGGTCGGCCAGCACGCTGTACGCCTCGCCCACAGTCTTGAACCTGGCCTCGGCCTTGTCGTCACCCGGGTTCTTGTCCGGATGCAGGTCCCTGGCCAGCTTCCGGTACGCCTTCTTGATCTCGTCGGCCGACGCGGTCGAGGAAACGCCCAGCTCCTTGTAGAAGTCCTTCTCTATCCACTCTCGCTCGTTCACCGGGCGCCTCCCTCCCGCTCAGATCGCTCAGTCGTGTTCGTGTGCGGCCCCCGCTCCGTCGTCCGGCGGGGTCTCCGGGGCTCTGCCCGGGGCGCTGGGCAGGTCGGCGGCGTCCGGGTCACGATCGGTTACCGCGACCATCACCGGGCGCAGTACCCGGTCGCCGATGCGGTAGCCATGGCGCAGCACCGCGGACACCGTGGGACCGGTGACGTCGTGCGACGTGCTGTGCTGCACCGCCTCGTGCACCGAGGGGTCGAACTCGTCGCCCTCCGCGCCGAAGGGTGTCAGGCCGATCTTGGTCAGCGCGCTGACCAGACGGTCCGCCACTGCCTTGAACGGGCCGCTGAGATCGCCGTGTTGCTGCGCCCTCGCCACGTCGTCCAGCACGGTGAGCAGCTCGGCGGCCACCTGGGCCCGCGCGGCCCCCGCGATCGACTCCCGGTCGCGGTCCGTCCGGCGCCGGTAGTTGGCGTACTCGGCGGACACCCGCTGCAGGTCGGCGGTGCGCTCGTCCAGCTGCGCGGACAGCTGGGCCAACTTGTCGTCCGCCGGGTCCGTTGAGTCCCTGGCGGTCGCGCCGGTCGGTTCCCCGGCTTCGGTACCCGTACTAGCCTCCTCGGTCCTGGCCGGCCCGGAGCCGGCGGGCGGGTCCGCCGGCGTCCTGGCCTCGCCGGTCAGCGGGTCGATCCGCCGCCGGTCACGCACCACGACCGGTTCCTCGGGACGACGCTCGCTCACTTCTTGTCGTCCTCATCCACGATCTCGGCGTCCACCACGTCGTCGGCGCCGGACTGGCCGGCGCCCGCACCGCCCTCGGCACCCGCGCCACCGGCCGCACCGGCGCCACCCTCGGCGCCCGGCTGCTGGTACAGCGCGGAACCCAGCTTCTGCGACTCGGTGGCCAGTTTCTCCATCGCCGCGCGGATCTTGTCGCTGTCGGTGCCCTTCAAAGCCTCCTGGGCCTCGCCGAGCGCGCCGTTCACCGAGTCCTTGACGTCAGCCGGCAGCTTCTCGTCGTTGTCCTTGATGAACTTCTCCGTCTGATAGACCAGCGTCTCCGCCTGGTTGCGGATCTCGGCCTCCTCGCGACGCTTCTTGTCCTCGTCGGCGTGCGCCTCGGCCTCCTGCATCATCCGGTCGATCTCGTCCTTGCCGAGGGCGGAACCACCGGTGATCGTCATGGCCTGGCTCTTGCCGGTGCCAAGGTCCTTGGCGGAGACATTGACGATGCCGTTCGCGTCGATGTCGAAGGACACCTCGATCTGCGGCACGCCACGCGGCGCCGGCGGCAGCCCGGTCAGCTCGAACATGCCGAGCTTCTTGTTGTAGGCCGCGATCTCCCGCTCACCCTGGAAAACCTGGATCTGCACCGACGGCTGGTTGTCATCGGCCGTGGTGAAAATCTCGGAGCGCTTGGTCGGGATCGTGGTGTTGCGCTCGATGAGCTTGGTCATCACGCCGCCCTTGGTCTCGATGCCCAGCGACAACGGGGTGACGTCGAGCAGCAGCACGTCCTTGACCTCGCCGCGCAGCACACCGGCCTGCAGGGCCGCTCCGACTGCCACGACCTCGTCAGGGTTGACGCCCTTGTTCGGCTCCTTGCCGCCGGTCAGCTCCTTGACCAGTTCGGTCACCGCGGGCATCCGGGTGGACCCGCCGACCAGTACCACGTGGTCGATCGCACCGACCGAGATGCCGGCGTCCTTCACCACCTGGTTGAACGGGGCGCGGGTGCGGTCCAACAGGTCGGAGGTGATCCGCTGGAACTCCGCGCGGGACAGCGTCTCGTCAAGGAACAGCGGGTTCTTCTCGCTGTCCACCGTGATGTACGGCAGGTTGATCGTCGCGGAGTTCGAGCTGGACAGCTCGATCTTTGCCTTCTCGGCGGCCTCGCGCAGCCGCTGCATGGCCATCTTGTCCTTGGTCAGGTCGATACCCTGCGCGGCCTTGAACTTGTCCACCAGCCAGCTGATGATCCGCTCGTCCCAGTCGTCACCGCCGAGGTGGTTGTCCCCGTTGGTGGCCTTCACCTCGACGACGCCCTCGCCGATCTCCAGCAGGGACACGTCGAACGTGCCGCCACCAAGGTCGAAGACCAGGATGGTTTGCTCCTTCTCGCCCTTGTCAAGGCCGTAGGCCAGCGCGGCCGCGGTCGGCTCGTTGACGATGCGCAGCACGTTGAGGCCGGCGATCTGGCCGGCCTCCTTGGTGGCCTGGCGCTGCGCGTCCTCGAAGTAGGCCGGGACGGTGATCACCGCGTCGGTGATGTCCTCGCCGAGGTAGGACTCGGCGTCGCGCTTGAGCTTCTGCAGCACCCGGGCGCTGATCTCCTGCGCGGTGTACTTCTTGCCGTCGATGTCGCCGGTGGACCAGCCGGTGCCGATGTGCCGCTTGACCGAGCGAATGGTCCGGTCGACGTTGGTGACCGCCTGGTTCTTGGCCGACTGGCCGACCAGTACCTCACCGTTGCGCGCGAACGCGACGACCGAAGGAGTCGTCCGCGAACCCTCGGAGTTCGCGATGACCGTCGCCTCGCCACCCTCGAGGACGGAGACGACGGAGTTTGTGGTCCCGAGGTCGATTCCGACCGCACGAGCCATAGTGGTTGCCCTCCAACATGCTTGAGTTTGCTTGGCTCAAGTTTGAGTGATCCAGGCTGTGCTCGTCAAGTCATTTCTTGAGTCTGGTCCGCTCAACCCTTGCTGACCCGCTCAACGAAGCGCGGGGAGGGTTTGTTCCCCGCTGGCCCCACTCGGTGCTCGCTAGTCCGCGATGCGGTCCTCGGCGGGGCGGGGCGGGATCCGGCCGGCCGAGGCGGGCGGGATCGGGTCGTCCACCGGGGCGAGCACGCGCAGCTGGTCGGCTCCCGGCACCGGCTGTTCGTCCTCTACGTCCCGGAAGATCAGCTCGCCGTCCGCGTCCAGGTCCGCGACGTAGCCGACGGCGGCCAGCTGCCGCTCGTCCAGGTCGGAGAGCAGCTCCATCCGGCCAGCCACCACCTGGTACTCGGGCCACTCCAGGTTGCGGTAGGCGTCGTGCAGGTCGTCCAGCAGCCCGAGGAACAGCTGCTGCCAGCGCAGCGGCATGGACTGGGCCAGCGAACGCGGCACCACCAGGTAGTCGGCGGTCGCCCCGGGGTAGCGGCCGTCCGGGTGGTCGCGCACCGGGTTGCTCGAGGCGAGCTCCGCCGGGTCACGCGACATCGGCAGGTCAGGAATCGGACGGTTCACGCTGTCGCGGCACTCCCTACCTCACGCGGGGTTCGGCGCTGTCCCCGGCCGGGTGGCCAGCGGGACGAGCTCGGGGTCGTTCCAGTTGAGCGCCCTGGTGTGCACCGGCGTGCCCGGCTGCGGAGCCTCGACGACCATGTCGTTGCCAAGGTAGAGCATCACGTGGTGGATCGTCGCGGGGTCGGTCCGGTCGGTAGCCAAAAAGAGCAGGTCGCCGGGCTGTGCGTCACGCGCCGGCAGGTGCCCGCCCGCGCCGTACTGCTCCCGCGACACCCTCGGCAGGAAGATGCCGGCGGTCTGGAACGCGCGCAGCATCAGCCCGGAGCAGTCGTAGGCGTCCGGCCCGGTCGCCCCCCACACGTACGGCTTGCCCACCGCGGCGAGCGCGAACTGGATCGCGCCGCGCACCACACCGTCCGGCAGGTCGACCGCGCCCGGCCCGCAGCCGGTCGGGTCGGCCACGTCGGCCAGCGTGCGGACCAGCTGCGCGGCCAGCCCCTCCCACCGTGCGTAGGCGTCCGGGAAGGCGGAGCGCTGCACGGTCTGCGCGGCCACCGTGAGCGGCAGCTGCTGCCAACCCGGCACGGCCACCAGGTGCTGGAAGAACATGGTCGCGGCGTGGGTCGGGTCGGTCACCTCCTCCGGGCTGCCCCAACCCTGCGAGGGCCGCTGTTGGAACACCCCGAGCGAGTCGCGGTCGCCGTAGCCGAGGTTGCGCAGGCCGGACTCCTGCATCGCGGTGGCCAGCCCGATCATCCACGCCTTCGGCGGCAGCCCCATGCCCTTGGCCACACCGATGATCACCGTGGCGTTCTGCCGCTGGTCGGCGCTGAGCGCCTCGGCGCTGGTGATCGCGCCGGCACCGTCGGCGGTCGACCCGCCCGGCCCCAGGGTGGCGTCGCACGGGCCGTTCACGCCGCCGCCCCCACCGAAACCGCCGAACCCACCGAAACTGATCACCAGCCCGATGCCGAGGAACAACGCCAGCGCGGCGGCGATCGCAACCAGCGGCAACAGCAGCCGCAGCGCACGGAACCTGCGCCACGGGCCCGTGGGGCCCCCGCTGGTCACGGGCCCGGGGCACGGTCGTAACCGGCGACCTTCCATGCCTGCCCGTCGTTCACCACCAGCACCACCAGGTTGACCGCGTCGGTGGGCACCTGCACCCGCACCGAGTTCGGCGAGACCAGGATCGGGCGCGCCTTGCCGGTGATCTTGTTGGCCGGCACGTTGGACGGGTCGACGGTGGCCAGCACGCTGAGGTACTCGTCGGTGGTGTAGGGCCGCAACCCGTCCACCCAGCTCTGTGTAGTGGTGCCGGCCGGGTGCCGGGCCCAGGCCTGCGTCCACCTGGTGGCCACCGCGAGCGCGGCGGCCGGCGCGTCGGCGGGCGGCAGCGTGGCCGGGCTCAGCTCGGGGACCGGCGGCAGCCTGGTCAGCTCCGGCGCCGGCGCCGCTTCCTGGGTCGGCACCGACGCGGCCTGCGCGGCGGGGCCGTCCAACGGGCCGGGGCGCTGATCCCGGTGCACCACCTTGCCGAGCAGCGCGTTGCCCGCGAGTAGCACCGCGAGCAGTACCAGCACGCAGCCGATGAAGCGCCCGGGCGAGCGCAGCGGCCACTGCCACAGCGACCGGTACGCCGCACCCCGCCCCCTCGGCGCCCTAATCGGCACAACGCCCCCCGAAACCCCAGCTCAGGGCTCGTGAGTGGAAAGGATCGCTATAGCGTTCCTTTCCACTCACGAGGGCTGAGCAGCCGGTTTGTGCCGTGGGGGGCGAGAGTGGGCTAGTCACGGTCGGATCCGTAGGGGTAGACGGGGCGGACCGGGCGGGGGCGGTAGATGCGGTAGACCGGCACGCCGTCCACCAGCTCGGGCTGCACCGGCTGGCGGCGGGCCCGCTCGGCGAGGCCGTCGAGGCGGGCGTCCGGGCGGCGGTAGAACACCGACTCGTCCACCACGCTCGGGTCCGCGCCGCCAGGGTAGCCGCCGCTGGGGTGGTAGCCGCCGGTCGCGCCCAGCGGGGCGGACCCGCCGGCCAGCGCCCGCCGGGGAGTGCCGGGGAGCGTGCCGGCCGCCGCCGGGTCCAGCTCGCCGGGCCGGCCGTCAGGCCGGTCGCCGGGCCGCCAGCCGCCGGCGTAGCCACGCTCGGGCACCACGGTCGCGGTGGCCTGCGCGGCGACCGACTCGGGTCGCCGGGCGCCCGGTTCGCCGGGGCGGTAGGCATCCGCCCGCCGCTCGTCCCACCAGCGGGACTGCCGCTCGTCCGACTCCGAGGCGCCACGCATCCGTCCCCACATCCGGGACATCGGGCCGGTACCGGCGCCGGGCACCACCCCGCCGAACTGCTCCCTGGTCAGCGACACCATGGACACCAGCCGCCGGAACGGCCGGGCCACCGCCCACAGCACCACGGTGGTGACCCCGGTGACCAGCAGCGCCAGCCACAGGTCGACCCCGCTGTCCGGTTTGAACAACGAGACCACCAGCAGCGCGTGCAGCCCGGCCAACGCACCCACCACCAGCGTGTTGACCAGCGCGGACCCGGCGACCCGAGCCACCATGGGCAGCACATCGGGCTTGAGCACGCCGAGCACCGCGATGGCCGGCAGGCACATCACGATCAGCCGCAGGATCAGCATCGCCACCAGCACCAGCACCTTGGACATCAGCTGGAACAGCGCGATGCACACCGCCTGGATCACCGCGAGCACCCCGACACCGATCCGGCTGCCGGTCTTGCCCTGGAAGTACGGGTACCGGTCGCCCATCTTGCCGGCCAGGTCGGTGAACGCCTTCTTCTTGGCGTCCGCGTCGGTCTGCTGGGTCTTGCCGTTGAACACGTCGTCGTTGGTGAAGGTCTGCGCGCGCAGCAGGTCCCGGCCCAGCTCGACAGCCTTGGGGTCGGTCGGCGAGCCGAACTCGCCGCGCAGCCAGTTGTCGTAGACCACCTGGTCGGTGAGCACGGTGGGCAGGGTGTTCACGTCGCCCTGGCCGAGCGGCGCGAGGAAGCCCTCCTGCATCTGGGTGATGCCGTCCAGCAGCAGGCCGTCGCCGGCCTTGGCCCAGTTCACCGGGGCCAGGTACGCGGCGGCGCCCAGCATCAGCGCGAGCAGCGCGAACGCGGCCCGCTGCGCCTGCCTTGCCAGCTCGCCGCGCAGCGCGAGCAGCAGCATGACCAGCGCCAGCAGCAGCAGCGCCGGCCCGATGTAGGTGCTGAACACCCCGTCGTACATCGCCTTGGTGCCCTGGGTGAGCACGCTGTCCAGCGGGGTGAGCACGTCACCGCCCCTGGCCAGCAGGTAGTGCGACCAGTCGACCCCGCCGACCAGGAACTTGGCCAGGTTGAACGTCTGGTTGCCCAGCCAGGTGTCGGTGTTCACCGAAGGGTCGGTGACCGAGCCTCCGCAGCCGAGGTCGTAGGTGTGCCAGGCCAGCCCGGCGTAACCGACCTCGTTGTAGACGCTGTTCGGCTCGCCGACGTTGACCGCCGGGTCCAGCGAGCCGACCAGCCCGGAGCCCGGCCGGTCCGGCTCGGGCGCCTGCTTGCAGTCGAAAGGGTCGGCGAACGCGGACGGCCCGACCAGCATCGAGCCGACCAGCAGGGCGAGCACCACCAGCACCCGGCACACCCGGCGCCGAGGGATGCGCTGGAAACCCCGACTCAGGGTGCTGAGAGCCCCGACTCGCGGAAGAGTCTCGGGGCCGGTCACCGGCGGCGCTCCCCTGGCACCCTGGCCGGCTCTTCGGCCCCCTCGAACTCGCTGAGCTCGACAAACTCGGCGCGCTCCGTCGGCTCCCTTGGCTCTCGATACCCGTTGTGGTCGGAGTCGGCGTGGCCGTTACCGTCGGCGCGGCCTCGCGGGTCGGCGGGTGCGCGTGGGTCGGCGGGCACAGCGACGTCACCGAACTCGCCGAACTCACCGAAGTCATCGAGGTCGTCGAGCAGGTCCAGCTCCTGGCCGTACTCGACGGGCGGCGGGCTCTGCCGGGCACCGGTCGGGTGCACATCCAACGACTCCGTCGCGGCAGCGCGGCGGCCGTCCGGCAGAGCCCGGGATTCGCCAGCACGCAGCGCGGGTGTGTCGCCACCACCCAGCGCAGCCGAGCCACCCCCGGCAGCCACCGGACGGCCAGCGGGACGACTCTCACCCGGACGACCGCCGCCGCCGAGGCCTACGGCCGAGGACGGCGGACCGGCGACGGACACCCGAGCGGCGTCCGGGTTGGTGTCCAGCGCCTCGGCCAGGTGCGCCAGGTGCGGCGCCTCCACGTCGATCCGGATCTTCTCCACCCCGCCGTGCCCGTCCGCGAACACGAACTGGCGCGGCGTGTCGTCCGGCCGGTCGTCGTGCCGGGGACGCGGCGAGAGGGTGCCCAGCATCGACTCGTACCCGACGCCGGTGGGCACCCGCAGCAGCCGCAGCGCCTCGGCCTGCGCCGACTCGTCGTCGGTGCGGCCGACGAACACCGCGTTGACCAGCGAGGCGAACCCGGACACCCGCAACAGGTCACCGGCGAGCTGCGAGGCGAACAACGCACGGACGTTGAACTTCCGCGAGTCGCGGGCCAGCCGGTCGATCAGCACCTTGCCGGTGGGCACCTGGGAAAGGAAGTGCGACTCGTCCAGCGCGACACCCTTGCGCAGGTTGCGGTTCGCGTCGTAGATGGTCCGCTGGGTCAGCCAGGACGCCAGGTTGAGCAGCTCGACGGCCAGCGACTCGCCGTCGGTCCACTCCTCGCGGGGCGAACCGGGGCGGGGCAGCGTCATGCCCTGCATGGTCAGCACGGTGAGCCGGTACTCCCGGTCGGCCTGCCACGGATCCTCGCGGGTCTCGTCCGGGAACAGCAGCGCGGCCTGCGGCAGCTCGCGGCGCTCGTCGAGGAAGTCGGCCACCACGCCGGCGTGGTCCTCGCCGTCCCGGGCGTGCCGGCGCAGCACGTCGATCACCTGGGCCGGGTTGCGCTCCGGGGAGCCGCCGACCTCGCGCACCGCACGCAGCAGCACGATCCGGGTGTGCGGCAGCCGGGACACGTCGAACGGCAGCAGCCCGGTCAGCACGTCCAACACCAGCCGCCGCCGGGTGGCCGCGGCGAGCGAGCGCTCCCGGCGCCAGGCCCGCTCCGCGTCCTCCTCCTCGAGGAAGTGCTCGATCTTCGGCTCGGCCACCACCCGGTACGGGTTCAGAATGCCCGGGTCGGCGCGCAGCAGGTTGATGTGCCGGGAGAACGGCGCCAGCTCCGGCAGCCGGGCCAGCTCGGCCAGCGGGCCGGACGGGTCCAGCACGGTCCACTGCGCGCCGGCCCGCAACGTCTTGTACACGATCAACCCGGTCAAGAAGGACTTGCCCGAGCCCAAGCCGCCCACCACCGCCGTCAGGCCGGAGACGCGGCGGACCTCCTGGGCCAGCCAGGGGTCCCATGCCACCGGGCGCCGGGTCGCGGTGCAGGTCTCGCCGAGCATGATGCCGCGCCGGTCGCCCACCGCGGCCGTGGCGGCCGGCACCGCGGCGGCCGCCCAGGTCACCGAGCCGCGCCTGCGGTAGGCGGTGGAGGCCAGCGGCTCGCCGGGGATGAACTCGCGGGCATAGCGGTACTGCGCCTCCGGGTGCTCGATGGACACCTTGGGCCGGTACACCTCGAGCAGCTGCTGGGCCTTCGACACCGCCTCGGCCTCGTCCCGCCCGGACACCGCCACCCGCCACCAGCCGTAGAGCCGGGTGTTCGCGTTGGTCAGCCCGCCGGACAGCTCGTCCTCGATCTCCAGCACCCGGTCGGCCTGCCGCGCCAACGACATCGGCGGGTCAAGGTCGTGGTCGTGGGTGTAGTGCCGGATCTGGCTGCGCACCTTGCCCATCTGGCGCTGCAGTTCCCCGGTCACCTCCTCGGGGCGGCGGATGTACATCCGGGCGGACCACTCCACCGGGAAGGACAGCCGGTCGCTGCGCTGCATCCACGGGTCGTCCACCTCGGGGACGCGCAGCCCGTCCATCAGCCCGATGGACAGCACCGCAACGTGCCGGGTCACCGTCTGGTTGCGCAGCCGCCCGACCACCCGCACGGTCGGCGCGTACGGCTCCTGGTGCAGCTCCACCCCGTCGGTGAACGCGGCAAGGTCCTCGCTCTCCCAGCGCGCCGAGCCGGCCCCGCCGGAAGCCTGGAACGTGGCGGCCAGCGTGCGCGGCGCGGGCAGCCCCAGCGAGCAGGACCGGTGCATCAGCCAGGCGATGTCGTCGGCCAGCGCGGGCACCGCGTCCAGGCCGGTGCCCGCGACCAGTTCGTCGATGTGCCGGACCTCGATGCGCAGCGCATTCAGCTCGGCGGCCACCGCGCCGGGCACCAGCCTGCCAAGCACCGGCGCGGTGCGCTCCACCCAGCGGTCCAGGGTGCCCCGGCCGGACACCTCGATGCCGAGGAACACCTCCTTGTCGGACATGGACAGCCCCATCAGGTGGCGCTGCTCGCCCTCGAGGAAGCCGTCCCAGCCCAGCGCGCCGGCCACGTCCGGCGGGCGGCCCAGCGCGTTGTGGTCGAACGCCTCGGCCCACATGTGCACGGGATAGGGCCGGGTGGTGACCCGCAGGTGCAGCCAGCGGCCCTGCAGCTCGCCCAGCTGCGCGGCAATCTGGTGGATCAGCAGCTCGCGCTGGCTGTCGCTGCGGAAGCTCCAGGCCTGCGGCGCGAGCCGGTACCAGGCCATCACCTGGGTGCCGGTGCGGGTCAGGTGCCCGTCGATGCTGCGCAGGTTGATGCTCGACTCGAACTTGGGCACGGCGGACTCGCCGGCCAGCGACCGGGCCGCCTTGCGGCTGGCGGCCTGGGTGCCCTGCTCGCCGGGGTGGTGCTCCGGCTGGGCCTGCCGAGGGGCCTGTTGCTGCCTGGCCTGTTGCTGCCTGGCCTGTTGCTGCCTGGCGGCCTGCTTGGCCTTCTTCGTCTGGGTGACCTGTCTGGCCTGCTTGGACTGCTTGCCGGGCTGTCGTTTGGCCGGCTCCTGACCCCGGTTGCCGAACATCAGCGCCCACCCCGCCGGGAGCTCGGCAGCATCCGGCGCACCCGGACGTGGCGGGTACGCAGGCCGGCGCCCCGGTGCGCGGTGCGCGGACGGGGACCGGTGACCTCGTGCCAGAAATGCTGGAAGAGGTGCACCACGCCTTTCTCGTAGTTGACCCGCCGCGCGATCACCCTGGTCAGCGCCACGGTGATCACCAGCGCCCACGCGGTGGGCAGGATGTTGAACGAGATACCGATGCGGCGCTGGACGAACAACACGAAGACGAAGATGAGGAAACCCACCAGATAGCTGGAGTAGGTTGCCCGCCAGGGGAAAGTCGCCCTCGGCGGACCGAGCCAGACCGCATCGATCCGGTAAATCTCGTCGTCAGTCCTGACTCGCAACGCGTCACCCGGTGATGAGGCCGGCGAAGAACTTACCCACATCGGGCGCCTTGCCGGACACCGCGATGCCGAGCGCGACCAGCCCGACGATGAGCCCGACACTGCGGCGGGCCACCCCGGCGTTGTCACCTCGGCCGCCGATCCACAGCATGATGACCGCGATGCCCAGCAGGAGTAACGGCACGATGTTGCCGGTAATCCACTGCTGTAGCGTGCTGGTGTTCACCTGGGCCTGGCCCTGCGCCACGATGTGTGCCCCAGCCGCGGCGACGACGAACGGGCTGCTCATGACGGCTCCTCCGGTTAGCGCGCAGGTGCTGCGTGATCCGTCGACGGGGCTGTCGTTAGGCCGGTCCACCCGCTACGAGTAGCCCCATCGGACCGAGGGGAGTCTAGAGCGGGCGCGGCGGCCTACGTGGGAGAACGAGCATATGTGCCCACAATTCTTCAAAACGGCCTTCAGCCGAGGACCGGCAGCCGGCCTCGAGCAGACGACTCCTTACTAGACCCGCAGCTCAGAGGTAGGCACCACCGTGCTCGATATCCCGCGCCGGGACGATACCGGGAGCCGGCACGATCTTCGCGCGACACGCCGGACACGCG
This sequence comes from Pseudonocardia sp., assembly GCA_036500625.1. GTDB lineage: Bacteria > Actinomycetota > Actinomycetes > Mycobacteriales > Pseudonocardiaceae > Pseudonocardia. The sequence goes on from DASYBQ010000020.1 coordinate 23,681, forward strand.
CAAGGCAGTACCGACGTAGGCCGCCTGAGCCGGCCGGCCGGGACGACCCATCCGAACTTCTTTAAAGGCCACTGGATTGTTCCACAAGGACCGCATAGCGGCCGCTCCACCAAGAATTACCGGAGGATATCGACCGACGCACGAGCGATACGAAGCCGCGGCGGCGCGGGAGCAGACCTGTGACGCGAAGCCCACCTCCGAACCGGCTGAGGCAAGTTACCGTTCAGTAGGGAAGGGTACCTCATGCGTGGCATGTCAAACGGACTGGCGCAACCAGGGTTACCCTTCACCGGAAACTGACACCGGGAGGTCAATCCGTGATCGCGCGAATGGTGGTCGGCCTGGCGCTGACGGTGATCGTGCTGGCCGTCGCCGGCCGCCGTGCCTGGTGGCTGTACCGGCTGATCAGCTCCGGACAGCCGGCGCACGACCGGACCGACCAGCTCGGCGCGCGGCTGCGCACCCAGTTCGTCGAGGTGCTCGGCCAGCGCAAGCTGCTCAAATGGTCGGTGCCCGGCCTGGCGCACCTGTTCACCATGTGGGCGTTCATCATTCTGCTCACCGTCTACCTCGAAGCCTACGGCGCGCTTTTCGACGAGCGCTTCGCGATCCCGCTCGTCGGGCACTGGGCGGCGCTGGGCTTCCTGCAGGACTTCATCGCGGTGATGGTGCTGATCTCGCTGGTGGTCTTCGCGGTCATCCGGGTGCGGCAGGCGCCCGAGCGTCGGCAGCGGGAGTCCCGGTTCTACGGCTCGCACGCCGGGCCGGCCTGGTTCATCCTGTTCATGATCTTCAATGTGGTCTGGACGCTGTTCTTCTTCCGCGGCGTCGAGTCGGCGGCGGGCAACTTCCCCTATACCTCGGGCGCGTGGGTCTCCATCGGGGTCGGGCAGCTGTTCGGTGGGTTGTCCCCGGCCACGCTGGCCGTACTGGAGGCCATCGGGCTGATCCTGCACATCGGCGTCATGCTGGCGTTCCTGGTCATCGTGCTGTACTCCAAGCACCTGCACATCTTCGTCGCGCCGGTCAACGTCGCGGCCAAGCGGCTTCCCAACGGGCTCGGCCCGTTGCTGGCGATGGAGTCCGAGGGCAAGCTGATCGACTTCGAGGACCCAGGCGAGGACGACACCTTCGGTCGCGGCAAGATCGAGGACTTCACTTGGAAGGGCATGCTCGACTTCGCCACCTGCACCGAGTGCGGGCGGTGCCAGAGCCAGTGCCCGGCGTGGAACACCGGCAAGCCGCTTTCCCCCAAGCTGGTGATCATGGACCTGCGGGACCACCTGTTCGCCAAGGCGCCCTACCTGATCGGCGGCAAGGACCAGCCCGAGGAGGGCTCGATTGAAGTAACCGGGTCACCGTCGCAAAACGGGCACGGCGTGCCGGAGTCCGGCTTCGGCCGGGTGCACGGCTCCGGCGAGCAGCAGGCGGCCCGGCCGCTGGTCGGCACGCTGGAGGCCGGCGGGGTGATCGACCCGGATGTGCTGTGGTCCTGCACGTCGTGCGGCGCCTGCGTCGAGCAGTGCCCGGTGGACATCGAGCACGTGGACCACATCATCGACATGCGCCGCCACCAGGTGCTCATCGAGGCCGAGTTCCCCACCGAGCTGGGCACGATGTTCCGCAACCTGGAGAACAAGGGCAACCCGTGGGGCCAGAACTCCAAGGACCGCCTGGAGTGGACCAAAGGCCTCGACTTCGAGGTGCCGGTGTTCGAAGGTGAGCTCGCCGCCGAGACCGAGTACCTGTTCTGGGTCGGCTGCGCCGGCGCGTTCGACGACAACGCCAAGAAGACGATCAAGGCCACCGCGGAGCTGCTACACCGGGCCGGGGTCAACTACACGGTGCTCGGCCCCGAGGAGACCTGCACCGGTGACCCGGCACGCCGGGCCGGCAACGAGTTCGTGTTCCAGATGCTCGCCCAGCAGAACGTCGAAGTGCTCAACTCGGTGTTCGAGGGCCGTCCCGCCGGTCAACGCAAGATCGTCACCACCTGCCCGCACTGCATGAACACCCTCGGCAGGGAGTACCCGCAGCTGGAAGGGCACTACGAGGTGGTGCACCACACCCAGCTGCTGAACAAGCTGGTCCGGGACGGGAAGCTGGTGCCGGTATCCGAGCCGGCCGGCTCCGGCAAGGACGTCACGTTCCACGACCCGTGCTACCTGGGCCGGCACAACGGCGTCTACACCCCGCCGCGCGAACTGGTCGGCGCGGCCGGCGCCTCGTTGAAGGAGATGCCCCGGCACGCCGACCGTTCGATGTGCTGCGGCGCGGGCGGCGCGCGGATGTGGATGGAGGAGAAGATCGGCAAGCGGGTCAACCTGGCCCGCACCGAGGAGGCGCTGGGCACCGAGGCCACGCAGATCGCCACCGGCTGCCCGTTCTGCCGGGTGATGCTGACCGACGGGTTGACCGAGAAGCAGAACGAAGGCGTCGGCGAGGGCGTCGAGGTGCTCGACGTTTCCCAGATGCTGCTCGCCTCGGTCAGGCGCGGCGACTCCGCCGGCAACGGCCAGCAGACGGACAAGGCCGACGAGCCGAGCGCGCAGGCCAAGCCCGTCAACCCTGCCAAGCCTGCCGAGTCCGCGACGAAGACCGAATCGACCGATACGGACAAGCCCGCCGATTCGACCGATCAGCCCGGCTCCTCCGACACCACAGAACCCGGGCCCACAGCGGACGACAAGCCGAGCGAGTCCTCCGAGACGGCGAAGCCGACCGAGACGGCACAGCAGACCAAGCCCGACAAGGCCTCCACGAACGGCCAGGCCCCGGAAACCACCCGCACCGACGCAGACGGCTGACACGATGCGCGGGCACCCCGACGCGGGTGGGCCGGGCAGGTGATGGTGCCCGTCATCGACTGCGGGAGGTCAGCCGCAGCTGCGGTAGCCGGTGATCAGGTAGGTGCTGCCCTGGTAGAGCCGCAGCTCGAACTGGCCCAGCGGCGGACCGGGCGCGGCGGCCGGATCGGGCCAGGCGCGACAGCCCAGCACCGTGGCGGTGTGGTCCGAGCGCTTGACGACCGAGCCGGCCGGCAGCCTCGGGTTGGCGTAGCCGCGCGGGTTGACCACCCGCGCGTTGAGCTGATGCACCGCCGAGGCGCAGTCCGGCGCGCCGAACGCGGCCGCGAACTGCTGCCCGGCCGGCGAACCGAGGATGCCGCAGGCCTTGACCGCGTCGTCGGCCGCGATGTCCGTGGTGATCGAGGGCAGCACCGCCTCGGCCGGTAGCGCGGAGCGGCTCTGCCGGTAGCGGGTGTCCGCGGCGGCCTGATCGGCCCGCAGCTGCGCGGTCGTGCGGTAGTGCGCCACGCCGTAGCCGACCCCGCACACCAGCGTCACCGCCGCGCCGGCGGCGAGCACCCGCCAGTCGGGCAGTCGGGTGAACCCGGCCACCAGCACGGCCAGCCCGGCGGCCAGCCCCCAGGCCCACGGGTCGCTGCGCGCCGCCATCAGCACCACCACGACCAGCCCGGCCAGGTGCGGTGCCCAGCCGAACAGCACCCGGTCCAGCCGCAGCAGGGACACCAACACCAGCACGCCCAGCCCGATGACGATCGGCCACCACGACCAGTCCGCGAACGGCCACAGCAGCAGCACCGCCGCGAGCAGGATCAACCCGGCGAACACCCGGATCGGCCAGCGCTGCCGCCCCGGTCCCGACTGCCCCGGTCCCGACTGCTCCGGCTCGGGTCGCTCCGGCTCAGGAGCGGCGTCGGCACGGCTCGGGTCACCCGCTCGGGAGAAGGTGCGTCGCTCGTCCATAGTGCGCCCGAGAGTAGCCGGCCCGGCCCGGTCAGCGGCTCAGTTACGCGCCGAGGGGCTCCGGATCCGGCGGGTACGACCCCAGCCAGGACCTCCCGGTCAAGGCGGCCCAGTGGCTGGAGCCTCGCCGACCAGCTGTTGGCCGTGCTCACGCGGCTTCAGAATGGTGGCGGGTCCGGATCGTTGGAAACCTGGTGGTGGCGGATCGAAGGGCTCGGCTTGGGTGCGGTAGATGCGGCCCAGGGGGCTGGTCCACTTGAAGACGCCGTTGTAAAGAACAGACACACAAATCGAGAGCCGCCGCGTTGGGTCAAGCTTGACCCAACGCCCCCGCACCCGCTATGCCACTGGGCCGGTTCGTGTCCAGCGCGGACCCCCGGCCGAGCGGCGCTTGCCGCCAGGCACGGGCCGCGACCTGCGCGGTGAAGTTCCCCCACGACACCAAATCAAGCCGGAAGTAGGTAGGATCAGGCGTCGTTTACAGGTCGTTCACAACGTCCACCACGTCACCGATCACACCTCCGAGATCGCCCAGCAGGCCATCGTGGTGATGGTGGTGATGGTGGTGATCATAGTCCGAAGCGCTGGCCACGCCTGCGGCTCCGACGATGCCCACCAGCACGATCGCCGCCAGCGCCACACCCCTCTTTACCCGTCCCATCACGAACACCTCAACCCTATCGCTCGTCGGCTGTCCAGACCGGCGGCACTACGCGACGATCTGTCTTGTGAGTACGTCAACGAGCTAGTGATATAACAGATACTCTATCTCGTCATACCACTCGAACGGGTGGACATGAGGCCGGCTCGTCGTCGTCGCGGTCGGTGAGCGTGTCGGTGATGCCTTCGGCGCGGTCTCGCCGCCGGTTTCGTGACTAGTTTCGTGACGGCCGGTCGAGTGGCAGTGACTGCGGGCGGGCAGCCGACAGTCCTGGCGACACGCAGCCGGTGCGGTGGTTGGTGACGCTGTGCGAGATGCCTGGCGTCTGGCGGTCCGGTTTCTTGGTGGGGAGGGATGCCGCGGTGAGGCACATGAAGCCTCGTTTTGGGGGTTTTCGTGGTGTTTTTCGGGTGCTGTTTGTGCCTCCCCCGTGGGTGTTGATGCTGGTCAGGTTGGGGAGAAGGGGTGCCCAGATTCGCCGCCAACCGGTCCCGCCGATCAGCCACCATGTCCGCGGTCACGCCCATCGGCAACCTGACTTGGGCGAAGGTGCCGTCGCCGTCGAGCCTGGCCGGCACGGTGTAGACGAATTGGCCGCCGTCCTTGATGAACTTGTCGATCGGCGAGATGCCCAGGTGGGCGGGGCAACCAACGCCGTACAGATCGTGGTTCGCAGCTCGCCGGGTAGGTCGTGAAGGTAGTCGGCGAACACCCAGGCTCTGTCCCGATCCAACCGCCCCGCCCATAGCGCGGCGTGCACGAGCGGCAGGTCGGTGAGGATCCACTCGGCGAAGCACAGCTCGCGGGCGGCGTTGCGCTCGGACCAGCTCACCAGGGCGGCGATCTCCCCGTCGGCCCATTGGCTGGGATGCGGTAGCCAACGGATGTCTCCGCCCGGGCCGGCACCGAATCGCCCGACCGCGCACAGCGCGGCGAACTTCCGGGACAGTGTGCGCCCGTCCTGCGTTCCTCGGCCTCCAGCACAGTTAGGGCGTCGTCGTGGCACAGGTGTGCCGGGTCGATCGCGTCGAGGGCGGCGTCGAACTCCGGACCGGCGGGCATGTCCGCCAGACCCGGGGGGAGTTCCACCACCATCGCCATGCGTCGATCATACGTTCGAGCCATGACAGTATCCAACTGTTCTCGATCAGCGTACCCACGCCGAGGTAACCGGCTCAGCGGCGAGTGTCGACCCGGTGGAAGTTCAGGTAGGCGCGCGACGGGGTGGGGCCGCGCTGGCCCTGGTAGCGGGAGCCGGCGGCGGCGCTGCCGTAAGGGTGCTCGGCCGGGCTGGACAGCCGGAACAGGCACAGCTGGCCGATCTTCATCCCGGGCCAGAGAGTGATCGGCAGGTTGGCCACGTTGGACAGCTCCAGCGTGATGTGCCCGATGAAGCCCGGGTCGATGAACCCGGCGGTGGAGTGGGTGAGCAGCCCGAGCCGGCCGAGGCTGGACTTGCCCTCCAGGCGCCCGGCCAGGTCGTCGGGCAGCCCGACCGACTCGAACGTCGAGCCGAGTACGAACTCACCGGGATGTAGCACGAACGGCTCATCGTGCAGTGGCTCGACCGGAGTAGTCAGCTCGTCCTGTTGCTCACGGGGGTCGATGTGGGTGTAGCGCGAGTTCTGGAACACCCGGAAGTAGCGGTCCAGCCGCACGTCGATGCTGGACGGCTGGACCATTGCCGAATCCCACGGGTCCAGCACCAGCCGTCCGGAGTCCAGCTCTTTGCGCAGGTCCCGGTCCGACAGCAGCACGCCGACACCCTAGCCGCGGCCAACCGGGCAGGGCAGCGCGGCCCGGCGATCGGCTCCGCCCCGTTCGGTCAGTCCTCGATGGATGGCGCGATGGCGGTCGTCGACGGGCCGGCGCCGACCGGCTCGGGCTCCGGTTCGAGGCCGAACATCCAGGCCAACGCGTGCTCGGCACGTGCCGAGGCGGCCAGATCGGGCCAGCGCGCGGCGCCCGAGGGGTAGGCGGCCAGCAGCCGGGTCAGCGCGGCCAGCGCGCTGCCCCGCTCGGCGGTGATCACCCGCCGGTCCACGGTCGGGTTCCGCTCGGCGCCCGGCTCGATCCAGTATGCATCGTCCACCAGCAGCGTCGGCAGCCCGAAGTCCACGCTCTCCCGGCACGCGGAACTCCGGTCGGTGGCAGCCAGCGTGCTGACCAGCAGCAAGCCGACCAGGTCGGACAGCCCGCAATGCGCCAGCGCCCTCGCCCTCGGCTGGTCGCGCAGCGGCGCCCTGCGCGCGCCGAGGAAGACGATCTCGACATCCGGGTGCGCCTCGAGCAGCGGACCGGAAACCTCGACCAACGACCGGGCGGCCGCGTCGAGCAGCACGATCCGGGTTGTGCCGGCCCTTGCCCTGGTGACCAGCTCGGCGAGCGCCGGATCGTTCAGCGCCACGTCCAGCGGCTTGCCGACCCCGCCGTCCGCATCGTCGCGCGCTGTCGGTGTGTCGGCTGTGCCGATCAGGGTGTCGCCGACGGTGATCGCGTTGGGCCCGTCGGGGACGGCAGGGCTCGGCTCGTCGCTCACCCGCAGGAAGAGCGAGGTCAGCTGGCCGACGACCCGCCGGTTGCCGCCGTCGGGGAACGGGCACAGCTGCTCACGCGCCTGGAAGCCCGGCTCCAGGTAGACGACCGGGATCTGTCGCCAGAAAGCCACCTGGGCGGCCATCACCGCGCAGATGCCACCGCCGGTCACCAGGACGGCGGACGGGTGCATCTCGTCGAGCAGCTGGTCGATCCGGACCGCCAGCGCGGCGGCCAGCGCAACCTCGCCGCGCGGCCGCTCGACGAGCAGCAGCGTGATGTCCGGCGGCCTGCCCAGCGCCTCCAGCGCCTCGTGCACCAGTATCGGGTCCGGCCCGGTCGCGACGGTGATCCCGACGATCCGACCGGCTCCGGCCAGCGCCGAGGCAACCGGCGCCAGCCGGGCCGCCTCCGGGCGGGTACCGGCCAGCAGCAACACGGTGTGCGGTGACCGACCCGTGTCGGCGGCGTCGAAGAGGGTCATCACGGCCCCTTTCACCCGCCGGGGGGAGCGACCGGTCGGTGGGCAGGGCGTTCACGATGCCGTGTCCGGTGCCCGGCGTCCATCCGGCAGTCGGGCACTTCACCGACGGCCGGTGTCACCCGGATGGACGCGCCGAACCGGGTGCTAAGCTTGGCTCCACGCCGCCGCGCGGATGTAGTTCAATGGTAGAACGTCAGCTTCCCAAGCTGAGAACGCGGGTTCGATTCCCGTCATCCGCTCCACACCCGAAAGCCCAGGTCAGCGGCATGATTCCTCTGGCCTGGGCTGTCGTGTCGGTAACGTCAACTCAGTGTCCGTGCAATTAACGCGCAATGGCACGGTTGCGTTGTCGGATCGCATGTCGGGCAGGGTGGTCTGATGCGCCGCCGTCGTGTCCGCACACCGGTACCGAGGTCCGCGTTCGCCGGGTTCCGTTTCCCACCCGAGGTGATCACGATCGCGGTGCGCTGGTACCTGCGCTGTCCTACCGAGACGTCGAAGAACTCCTGGCCGAACGCGGCGTACAGATCGATCACCTGACAATCTATCGGTGGGTGCAGCACTTCACCCCACTGTTCCTCG
>DASYBQ010000021.1:0-1666 GCA_036500625.1 Pseudonocardia sp.
TCGCTGAACGTGCTCGGGTCGAGCAGGGCATGGTAGAGGGCGGTGTAGAACTGCACCTGCTGATCGTGGGTGCCGCCGCCTACCCGGATCTCCGACAGCAGGCTGCGCCACTGGGCGCGAGTTTTCGCCGCCACCACTGGCTCGTTCCAGCCGTGCTGTTCGGCACGGAGATTCGCCTCGGCGCCGGCGATGCTCACATAGCTGACCGCCACCTTCAGGCCGACGTGGCTGTCGGAGGTGGTAACGAAGCTGACCCACGCACCCGTTGCCTTGGGGGTGGCGGAAGCGGTCATGGTCCGGGATCTGGCGCTGACGGTGCTGCCGTTCCAGGTGCCGTAGCTAGAAAAGGGACGATCGAACGTGGCGGCGAAGTAGACCGTCGAAGAGTTCGGCATGCCGCAGAACTTGCCTTCGGTGATGGAGCCGGTGACCTCAGAGTTCCCGACGATGGAGACATCCGCGGCGCTCACGCTCGCCTGCGAGTCGCCGGCCTTGAACAGCATGTTGGCCGAGGTGGTGGCCGGGTAAGTGAACTCGCCGATGCCGGTCCTGGCGGTGGTGGCGACGCTGACCTTGACCACCGATGATCCGGTTCCCAGCGATGTGGAGTAGGAACCGGGATGCGCGGTCTCGCCTGAGTGGCTGAACGGCTCGGTGGCCGCCGTAGGGTTCGTGCCGATAGCGCCGACGGTCGGCAGGATGGGCAGATCGCCGGCGATATCGCATCCGGCCCCTGACGGGTGCGTGACGCTCAGTCCGATGGTGGAGGAGTCTGCGTAGTTGTAGCCGCCCGACGCCGGCCGGGAGGTGGTGTCCGGGCTCCAGGCCAGCATGCCAAACGGAGCGGAGGCGCCGGGAAACATGTCCACCGCCCCCACTACCGCGCCGCCGCTGCCGGTGCCGGTGAACGGGTTCACCAGCGCCGCCGGGTCACCGGCCAGGCCAGAGTCAGCCAGGCCAGGGGCTGCGGTGTGTGCCAGCGCGGACGGTGCGGCGAGCACCGCGACAGACAAGCCCGCGGCGAGCGCGGCGGCCCATGGCGTACGCCGAAATCTCAAGCCCTTTCGCCTCCTTGCCGTACCGGCTTCCTTCACCCAGACGACGCTACATGGTGTGAAAGCACGGATACTGTCCGCGGTGGCCTTGCGGCTTGCCCTGCACGGGTGAGAGAACTCGTCTCACGGTGTCCGCGAGGGCCTCGGTCAGGTGCCGACGTAGGCCGCGAGGTGCTCGCCGGTGAGGGTGGAGCGGGCGGCGGCGAGGTCGGCGGGTATGCCCTCGAAGACGATCCGGCCGCCGTCGTGGCCGGCGCCGGGGCCGAGGTCGATGATCCAGTCGGCATGCGCCATGACCGCCTGGTGGTGCTCGATGACGATGACCGACTTGCCGGAGTCGACGAGCCGGTCGAGCAGGCCGAGTAGCTGCTCGACGTCGGCGAGGTGGAGGCCGGTGGTCGGCTCGTCGAGGACGTAGACGCCGCCGTTGGCAGCCATGTGGGTGGCCAGTTTGAGCCGCTGCCGCTCGCCGCCGGACAGCGTAGTGAGCGGCTGGCCGAGGCTGAGATAGCCGAGCCCGACGTCGGTGAGCCGGCCGAGGATGGCGTGCGCGGCCGGCGTGCGCGCCTCACCGGCGCCGAAGAACTCCTCGGCCTCGGTCACCGGCATCG
>DASYBQ010000022.1:0-49037 GCA_036500625.1 Pseudonocardia sp.
CGCACCGAAACCCGGCGCAGCTTCTTGACCTGGTAGCAGGTCTCGCGTTCGAGAGCGTTGGCAAGGTCCCGGTCGACCAGCACGGTGCCCGGGCGGGCCAGTGCGGTGAGCCGGCTGGCCAGGTTGACCACCGGACCGTAGACGTCACCAAGGCGGCGCAGCACCGGACCGTAGGCCAACCCGGTACGCAGGTCCGGTCGCGAGTCCAGTGCGCTCAGCCGGTCGGCCAGGTCGAGGCCGATCGCGGCGGCGGCATCGGCGGTGTCGGCCACGAACATGATCTCGTCGCCGACGGTCTTGATCACCCGACCGTGCCGCTCGGTGACCACCTCAGACGCGCTGGCCTCGAACTCGTCAAGGAACTCGGCGAGCCGGACCTCGGTCAACCCTCGGCTGAGGCTGGTGAAGCCGACTATGTCGGCGAACCCCACCGCCATCGACGCCTTCTCACCTGCCTGGGTAGCAGAGGAGAGCAACCGCTCGGTGGCCGCGAGCAGGTGGCGGCGCCACACATAGAGTTGCAGCCGCTCGACGGTGGGCACCAGCGCCGCGGCCGAGGCAAGCCCGGACGCGGCCCCGGCGCCGTGCGACTCGCCGCTGTCGGTCGACTCGCCGCTGTCGGTCAGCTCGCGCAGCAGCTCCACCTGCCACTCGGTGAGCCGAGACATGGTCTGGCCGATGGCGCGGGCCAGCGCCAGCTCCACGGCCGGGCTGGCCACCCCGCTGTCGTGCAACGTGGTGATGGTCCGCAGCGCGTCCACGTCGGCATCGGCGAACACCAGTTCGGTGTCGCCAGGGGTGGCGAACCCCAGCGACCGCCACAGCCGCGCCGCACGCCGCAGGCTGACCCCCGCGCGCTCGGCGGCCTGCTGACGCGTGTAGCGCGGCACGCCACCCAGCAGGAACCGCTCGGCGTCCGCCGCCTCCGCACCGCCTTCGCCCGGCTCGCCCAGCCCCTGCGTCACGTTCGCCTCCCGACCTCGCCGCCGTGCACCGTCACGGTGCCGCCATCGGCGCCGACGTGCCATTATCACGGCGTGCCGCCCGGACGTGGTCCGCGTTCCCCGAGGTGAGCATCAGCCAGCTCGCCAGCTGTGGACCACTCAGCCGCGGGTCCGGCGGACCGACTTCCGCTCGTCGAAAAGCCGCGCCAGCGGCGGCGACAGCTGGTCCTCACGCAGCACCGCCGACGGCGCCTCGGGCTCCCCCAGGGTGGTCAGCTCGTAGGAGAACTGGTCGGGATGGCTCGGCACCGCCGCCGACTGCCCCCAGGGCAGGGTTCGCAGCTGCGACTCCACCGAGGCCGCGTCCGGCTCGCCGAGCTCGGCGGTGTCGATCGTCGCCTCCAGTGCCACTCCCGCGAACCCGCCGCGGCGCACGATCCGGACCCGCATCAAACCCTCATCTAGGGAAGCACCTTCACTGTCTGCCAGCCTAGCTCCACAGCCTTCGCCTCGGCACTGCTCTGACCGTAAAGTTGCCGAGCCTGCCGCAGGCTGATCGAGGCAAAATCGTGGAAGGTCGCGGTACGGCGCAGATCGGGGTCGCGCAGCGTGGCGTACCAGATCGGGCCGGCCGCGTCCCAGGCGTTTCCGCCGAGCGTGGTCGCGGTGACGTAAAAGGCATGGTTCGGAATTCCGGAGTTGGTGTGTACGTCGCCGCCCTGCACGTAATGGTCCATATCCGCCGGCTGGTCGTCCGATGCGTGCGCCGTGCCGGGCGCCTTCATGGACCGCAATGCCGGCAGCAGCGCGGGCGCGACAATGTCCGCGCCGATCAGCCAGTCGGACGCGGCGGCGCTCTGGCCGAGTGCCATCTGTTTGACCTGGATACCGAAAACGTCGGACACCGACTCGTTGAGCGCACCGGACTGCCCCGAATACACCAGGTTGGCCTCGTACTGCGTGACGCCGTGGGTGAGTTCGTGGCCGATCACGTCGATCCCGGCGGTCGTCTGGGTAAGAATCTGGCCATCCCCGTCGCCGAAGAACATGTGCCCGGCGCCGTCGTAGAAGGCATTGTCGTATTTGGTGCCGAAATGCACCATACCCAGCAGCGGCTGACCGGCACCGTTGATGGAGTCGCGCTGGAATACGTCCCAGTAGTACCGGTAGGTGGCACCCAGCCCGTCGTACGCCTGGTTCACCGCTTCGTCGCTGACGGGTGCCTGCCCCTCGACCCGCACCACCGTGCCAAGGCTCTGCGACGTGCTGTGCCCCTGGTCATAGATGGTGCGCTGCGGCTGCCCGCCGGCCCGGCCGAAGGTCACCTGCTGCGCCGCGCGGGGGGCAGCGGCAACCGACTCCGCCCTTGCCAACCGGAACCTGGCGTCCAGAGCCAGCGTATCCAACGCCGCGGCACGCAGGTCCCGGTCGTCCGACTGCGCCATTCGGCGCAAGGCACCCGGCGAGAGGATGCACTGGCGACTGGTGTTGAGCGCCATCGTTGTCTCCTGTCCATGTCATAGTGTCAGTGAGTCACCTTCCAGACGCTCGACACAGCAGGTGAGATACCGGGCCCACCCTGTTGGCCTAGCGTACTTGCTCGTTGGCCGGCTTTTCGGTCTCGAAAGACTCTCCAGAAACTTCTTAACCAGGTTGCTCGCGCCGCAAGCCGAAGCCATCAATGTGCCGGCTCGATGCCGCCGAGGAGTCATGTGGTGGGCAGCGGCGTTTCGAGTCGTCGAAGTTCTCCCGCGAGCCGAGGCGGCGGTTTGATTATCGGGTGTCGCGGATTGTCTCCCGCGCCGATACCGAGGGAGTGTTCACCGAGCGTTGTGCCACCGCGAAAGCCGCGATGTCGGACCTGCTCATGGAGACCCCTCGGCGGAGGAACAGGTCGGTGCAGCCGCTGCCTCGGGTCGCCTCGCTGCCCACATGCCGCGATCCCGGCGACAGATGAGCATCGCCGCACTACGCTGGCGGCGTGACGGTCGGACGTCAGTGGCCCTGTGTGCCGCCAGACGGGTGGACGGCCGGCGACCTTGATCGGCTCAATCTCGATGGGCCCCACGGAGAGCTCGATGCGCTCGAGCGCATCGAGTTGATCGACGGAGATCTCATCGTCATGAGCCCGCGGACCGAGTTCCGCCGGCGAGTTGTCGAGCGTCTGCGCGACGAGCTGGCCCGACAGGCACCCGCCGAACTGACCGCAACCCGAGAGATGGACGTCGTGATAGCCGAGCGGCAGCGCCCGTGCCCGGACGTCTGCGTCGTCGCCGCCTCGGCCGCCGCTGACCTGGACCGTACCTACTACCTGCCCGCTGACGTGGCGCTCGTCGTCGAAGTGGTCTCCAAGTCTTCGGAGATACGCGACCGGGAAACAAAGCCACGCCGGTATGCCGAGGCCGGAATCCGCCATTTCTGGCGCGTCGAGAATGACGGTGGCCGGCCGGTCGCCTACGTCTATGAGCTTGATCCGGCTACCCGTGTGTACACGCTCACCGGGATCTTCCACGAGCGCTTGATGCTGCCGGTGCCATTCGCCATCGACATGTCGTTGGCCGCCCTCGTGTCGTGACGACCGGTCCCGAGTGCCTCCCGACCTGCTCGGGTGATCCCGTGGCCGGTATTGGCGCTGCGGGCCGGTTCGACCACCGTGATACTTGCTGACCGTGTCCACCCAGCGCAGCCGAACCCCAGGTCCGAGCGGGCATGCCATCGGCCGCCGGACGGTACTCGCCGCGGGTGGCGGGCTGGCGGTGGGCGCGGTGTTGGCCGCCTGCGGGTCCGACACCGGGCGGGGCGGCGGCGCGACCGGCGCGCCGGAGCTGTCGCAGTGGTACCACCAGTATGGCGAGCGGGGCGTCGAGCAGGCCGTGCGGCGGTATGCGCGGGAGTACCGGAAAGCACAGGTCGAGGTGCAGTGGCGGCCGGGCGACTACGACCAGCAGACCGCCACCGCGCTGCTGAGCGACAGCGGGCCGGACGTGTTCGAGACAGCGGGGCCGACGATCGACCAGATTCAGGCCGGCCAGGTGACGGACCTGACCGACGCGATCGGCGACGCCAGGGCCGACTTCAACCAGGCCGTGCTCGCGCCCAAGATTTACCAGGGCAAGGTGTACGGCATTCCGCAGGTCGTCGACATGCAGATGCTCTACTACCGCAAGAGCATGCTCGCCAAGGCCGGCGTCGCACCGCCCAGCACGCTGGACGGGCTGGTTACGGCGGCAATGATGCTGACCCGCGACCAGGTCAAGGGCCTGTTTCTCGGCAATGACGGTGGTGCGGGCGCGCTGTCCGGCACGCCGTTCCACGCCGCGGGGCTGAGTCTGGTCACGTTGGACGGGTCGGTGGGCTTCGACGATCCGGCCGCGGCCGCCGCGCTGGGCAAGCTGCACACGCTCTACGCGGACAAGTCGCTGCTGCTGGGTGCGCCGACCGACTGGTCGGACCCGTCGGCATTCATCCAGGGGCTCACCGCGATGCAGTGGACCGGCCTGTGGGCGCTGCCGAAGATCAGCCAGGCGCTCGGTGACGACTTCGGGGTGCTGCCGTTCCCCTCGGACGGTGCTCGGGGCAAGCCGTCGGTGCAGGTGGGTGCCTACGCCAGCACGGTCAGCGCGCGGAGCCGGCGCATCGACCTTGCGCGCGACTACGCCCGGTGGCTGTGGGTGGAACGGACGGACCTGCAGACCGACTTCGCGCAGTCCTACGGTCTGCACATACCGGCCCGGCTGTCGCTGGCCCGGCAGGCACCGAGGCTGCGCTCCGGCCCCACCGCCGACGCGGTCCGCTTCACCACCGAGTACGGCTACGCGGAGCCGCTGCTGTGGACCTCCCGGTCCCGCCTTGCGCTGCTGGACACCATGACCCAGATCATCCAGAACGGCGCCGACCCGGCGGCCGAGTGCCGAGGGTTGGTGCGCACGGTCGCCGACGAGCTGACCCGGGTCAAGGCGAAGAACTGACCGTGCTGGGCAAACTGCTCGGCCCGCAGCGGCGCTACCTGTGGTTCTGGATCTTCACCGGGCCGTTCGTCATCGGGCTCGCGGTCTTCGTCTACATCCCGCTGCTGTGGAGCGTCTGGCTCAGCTTCTTCGAGGCGCGCAACACCGTCACCCCGACGCATTTCGTCGGGCTGGCGAACTACGTCTCGATGCTGACCGACTCCGGGTTCACCGCCAGCCTGGCAACGTTCGCGCTGTTCGCGCTGTTCATCGTGCCGGCCACCTATGCGCTGTCGCTGGGGCTGGCGATGCTGGTGCACTCGCTCAAGTTCGGCAGGGCGTTCTTCCGTTCGGTGTTCTTCCTGCCGACCGCCTGCTCCTACGTGGTCGGCGCGCTGATCTGGAAGATGGCGATCTTCAACGGGGTGCGGTTCGGGCTGGCCAACACCGTGCTGCGCTGGTTCGGCGCGGATCCGGTGGCGTGGCTGTCCACCAGCCACCCGCCGTGGTACTGGCTGGTGCTGGTCACGGTGCGGCTGTGGCTGCAGGCCGGGTTCTACCTGGTGCTGTTCCTGGCCGGGCTGCAGCGCATCCCGGCCACGCTCTACGAGGCCGCCGCGCTGGACGGGGCGCGGCCCGGCTGGCAGAGCTTCCGGCACATCACCTTCCCGGCGCTGCGCGCCACCTCGGTCGCGGTGCTGCTGCTACTGGTGATCAACGCCTTCCAGGCGTTCGACGAGTTCTACAACCTGTTGGCCAGCAGCCGCGGCTACCCGCCGTATGCCCGCCCGCCGCTGGTGTACCTGTACTACGTGGCGCTCGGGCAGGGCCAGGACCTTGGCCTTGGCAGCGCGGGCGCGGTGATACTGACGTTGGCCATCGTGGTGGTCACGGTGGCGCAGGCCCGCTGGTTCGGGCTGGCCAGACAGCCGGCGGGAGCGCAGCGATGACCAGGGCATTGCGCGGGCTGCGGTTGGTGGCGCTGGTCGCGCTGGCTGTGCTGTTCCTGGTGCCGTTCTACCTGTTGCTGCGCAACGGGCTGGCCACCGAGGCAGACATCACCTCGCCCGGCTGGACGTTCTTCCCGCGCTCGCTGCGCTGGGAGAACATCGGCGAGCTGTTCGACGACCCGGCGGTCGGCATGCCGCACGCGCTGTGGAACTCCGCCCTGATCGCGGTGTTGACCACGGCGGGCACCCTGCTGCTCGCCTCGATGGCCGGGTACGGCCTGGCTCGCATCCCCTACCCGTACGCCAACCAGGTCTTCTACGCGATCCTCGCCTCGCTGATGATCCCCTCGGCGGTCACCTTCGTGCCGACGTTCGTGCTGGTCTCCTCGCTGGGCTGGGTGTCGACGCTGCGCGGGCTGGTGGTGCCGACGCTGTTCAGCGCGTTCGCCGCATTCTTCTTCCGGCAGTACTTCCTCGGTTTCCCCCGCGAGCTTGAGGACGCAGCCGCGATGGACGGGCTCGGCTACTGGCGCACCTTCGCCTACGTCGTGGTGCCGAACTCCCGGCCGGCGTTCGCCGCGATCGGCACCATCGTGTTCATCGGCTCGTGGAACTCGTTCCTGTGGCCGCTGGTGATCGGGCAGGACCAGAGCGCGTGGACGGTGCAGGTCGTGCTGTCCACGTTCGCCACCGAGCAGACGGTGAACCTGCACGAGCTGTTCATCGCCTCGGCGGTGTCGATCATGCCGCTGCTGGTGGTGTTCCTGGTGCTGCAGCGACACATCGTGGCCAGCGTCGAGCGCTCCGGAATCGACGAGTGAGTTATCCGGTGCGGCCGCCCGGCGTGGTCGCCGTGGGCTCGGCCTTGGGCTTCGGCTCGGATGGCGGACGCTGTGCGGGCAGCTGGAATCGCTGCGCCGCGGTGCGTCGGGCCTGCGCGGTGGTGCGCTCGGCCAGCGCCCGCGCCTCGGCCAGCAACCGGTTGCCTTCGGCCGTGCGCTCCTCGCCGGTGCGGCCCAACGCGGCGGCGGTGAGCCGGGCCTGGCCGATGGTGCGCTGCGCCAGAGCCCGCGCCTCGGCGACCAGCCGGTCGCGCTCGGCGCGGCCCGCCGCCCGCATGCGCGCGATGTCCGCGTCGGCCTCCGCCCGCCGGGCGGACAGCGCGATGGTGAAGTCTTCCTCGACCCGGGCGCGGTCCTCGGCAGCCTTGGCGTCCAGCGCCTGGCGGCCCCGCTCCGCCGCGGCGCGCAGCTCGGCGATCTCGGCGGCAACTTCCCGGCTCAGGGCGGCAACCTCGGCCGAGGCTTTCTCCCGCAGCTGTGCAACCTCGGCGGCCGCCTCCGCACGCTTGGCGGCGACCTCGTCGGACGCGGTGGCGCGCAGCCAACGCGCCTGCGCCGATGCCGACGAGCGGAGGCGCTGCGCGGCGGCGGTCGCGGCCGCGAGGATCTCCTCGGCCCGCCCGTTCGCCTCGGACTCGGCGGCCTTGACCCGTTGCCGAGCGGCGGCCATCATCTCGCTGGCCTTTGCCTGGTCCACGGCGACCTGTGCCCGTTCGCGTTCCAGCCGCTCGCGCAGCTGCTCGTTGCGCCGCTGGTCGATACGGGCCTTGCCCACGATCTCGGACGCTTCGGCGTGTGCCCATCTGCGCAGCTCAGCGGCCTCGTCGTAGGCCAGCCGCAGCATGATGCGCATCCGCTCGCTCATACTCTCGGCGCGCCGCGGCGGGCCGGCCAGCCGGCGCAGCTGCCCGCGCAGCCGGTCCACCTCGGCGGCGGCCGAGGAGACCCGACGGGCAAGCCGGCCATTCTGCTGGCTCAGCTCATCCCGGTCGGCGGCCAGCATCCGTACCTGCGCGTCGAGATAGCGCAGATAGTTGTCAACCTGCGACGGATCATAACCCCGACGAGCTACCGAGAACTGCGCGCCGTGAGCGGGCATCCGCTCTTCCCTCAACGACATGACCTCAAGGTACGCGGCAAAGGTCACGGACGGGTGTCCTTGACGCGACAACCGGCAGCGGCAGGTGAGCGATCTAAAGTTTCTCCTCAGCGAGCGCACTCACCGCGACACCCCGCGCCGCGACCGGCGACGAACTGCCCGACATAACAGCGGCGTGACCTCGGCGCTCAATTCTGACTTGCGCTCACACCTCGCGAGATACCGACGCAATTCACATTTTGCCCACAACGCGGTGCGGGCCCGACACGTTATGGCCCGCACCGCGTACCACCGGTTTCAGCTGAGGTCAGCCGACGCCGTTGCCACCGCCGCCGCCCGCGCCACCGGCCGCGTTGCACTGCGCGACAGGGCCACCCTGGCCGATGACACCGGCCGTGACGCCCACCGGAATCAGGCAGTTGGCGTTCGCACCGCCGCCATTGCCTCCACCGCCGCCGACCCCGGAAACGCCGCCCGCGAACGCGGTACCCGCGAACAATGCGGCAGCCGAGGCCGACAGCGCCAACACACCGACAGCCGCGCCGACGCGCCGAGTGATCTTACTCATTGGGACCCTCCATGCATTACGTCGCCGGGACGCCACTCGCCCTCGGTTCGACGCACAATTCGTACTGTGAAAAGTGTCATGAATCTACGCTCTGTCACTTTTTTCTGGAGATCCACTCGTGTGAGTGATCGGCATTACATTGAATGGTACCCGTCAGAGATCGCGACAAGAAGACCGTCACGCGGCCGTGTCCAAATCCGGTGCACGGAATTCCGCATAAGCAGCCACCGAGAAAAAGAAGGACCAACCCGAACGCCGCTTGGGTGAATGCGCGAGCATGGCTCAGCTCGGCTCGCAGGTCCCGACACATCCGGGGCCTACGCCGAAGGGGAACAGTCTCGTCGCACCGCACTGTTGAGGGGCAGCTGTCACGAAGCAGCTGTGGCCGACCGAGGGCGGCGCTCGAGCCATTGGTTCCCCTCCCGCCGCGCGGTGGTCGGGTGCGGCATCGGCGTACTCGCCGGCGCCCCCTGCCACGACAAGGTGATTGTGCGCACAACTTCACCGCGACCGGCGGGTTCTGTCAAGATCGGGTTCCCACCGGACCGACAGCCAGCGACCGAGTACGCGGCTAGACCTCGATCGCGAACAGCTGGTGCAGCAACAGCAGCTGCACGATGGCCAGCGGCGCACTGCGCCCCTCCGGAGCAGCGCCGACCGCAGCCGGAGCGGCACTGTCCGGCTCAGTGGCAATGCGGCCGAGGCAGTCCGGCAACGACCCGGCCGGCATGTCCAGTGCGTCCCAGAGTGCCTTCTCCACGACGTCGCTCTCGTGCCTCGGTGGGTAGCCGTGCACGTGCAGGCAGTCGACCGGCCGACCGTTGGTGTCCGTGGTGGCCCGAGGGTGGATCGTCTGGGTCAGGCCGGGCGCCAATGCGGCAGCCAGGTCCGGCGGGTGCAGCATCGGGCGGAACAGCACCTCCGCGGCCAGCGGCGTCCCCGGCGGGTCCTGCCGGCCGCTGATCTCGGCGAACCGCACGACAATGTCCGAGTACTCGCGCTGCGGCCGGATGTAGGCCCGCGACTCCGGCTCCCGGGCCGCGAGCTCGGCCAACACCTGGTCGGCGGTGTAGCCCCGGGCCGAGGTGTCGCGGCGCAGCTTCCAACCGATGCGGGTCCGCTCCGGCGGGTCGAGGAAGACCGTGCTGTCGAAGCAGGCCCTTACCAGCTTGGCGTGCAGCGCCAGCAGCCCCTCCACCACGATGAAGTCCCTCGGCTCGACCAGCTCCGGGCGGGTGAGCCGACCGTTGGTGTGGTCGTAGCGGGGCTTGAGGATCGGCTGCCCGCTGGCGAGCAGCTGCAGGTGCTGGCCGAGGATGTTGATGTAGCTGCTGTCCGGGTGCACCGCCGTGTGCGGCCTGCCCCGGCGCTCGGCGCGGTCGAACCGCTGGTAGTCGTCGGTGCTCAGCGCGGCGCAGCGGTCCGGCCCCAGCGCCGCCACCAGCCCGGAGGCCAGCGTCGTCTTGCCGGCCGCGCTGTCCCCGGCGATCGCCAGTAGCACCGGTCGCCGCCGGCCGGTGCCGCTCACGCGGCTGATCACGCCGGCACATCCGCGGTCACGTCGGCCTCCTCGGGTGGTGCCAGGAAGACGAGCCGAACGCTAGGCAGGTTCGCTTCCCGACGGGCCCCCCACTACGGGGTTTCCTCGGGTTACTACCCGCTTCCGGCGCTGCGTGCGGACTTGCCGATCTATTGTGATTTACATGACATCGTCCGGTCCGCTGCGCGTTGTCCTCGTCGACGACCACGAGATGGTGGTGGCGGGGCTGAAGGCGATGCTGGCACCGTTCCGCGGCCGGGTGCGGGTGGTGGGTGAGGCGATCGGCGCCGAACACGCGGTCAGTGTGATCAGCGGGCTCGCGCCGGACATCGTGTTGTGCGACGTGCGGATGCAGGGCGCCAGCGGGCTCGACCTGTGCCGGACCATCCTGGAACGCGACCCGCAGCGCAAGATCGTGCTGCTTTCGGTCTACGACGACGAGCAGTACCTGTTCCAGGCACTGCGCGCCGGCGCGTCCGGCTACCTGTTGAAGAAGATCAGCGGCGACGAGCTGGTCCGCCAGCTCGAACTGGCACACACCGGCGTGACGGTGATCGACCCGACACTCGCCGGGCGGACCGCGGACACCGCGTCCCGGCTGCAGAGCGACGAGTTCTGGCCTGGCGCGCGACAGGGCCTCACCCAACGCGAGAGCGAGGTGCTCTCGTTCATGGTGACCGGGCTGTCGAACCGGGGCATCGCCACCCGGCTGATCGTCAGCGACGAGACGGTCAAGAGCCACCTGCGGTCCATCTACCGCAAGCTCGGCGTCGCGGACCGGACCAGCGCGGTCGCCACCGCGCTGCGCGAAGGCATCTTCCAGTGAGCAGCGCCGAGCCCGAGCGGTATGCGCCCCCGAACGGCACGGTGCACGGGCTGATCGACCCCGATCGGGAGATCCCGCTGCTGCTGGGCATCATCCAGGCGGTCGCCAGCGGCCCCGAGGTCGAACCGCTCGCCGCCGCCGTCGCCCGGCTGATCACCGAGGCGACCGCGACCGACGTGTGCTTCGTGCACGTGCTCGACGACACCGAACGCTCGCTGACCCTGCTCGGCGCCACCCCACCGTTCGACGAGCAGACCGGCCAGGTCACGCTGCCGCTCGGCTCCGGGGTGACCGGCTGGGTGGCCAGCCACCGCGAACCGGCGGTGATCAGCGAGGGCAAGCGGTCCGACCCCCGGTATGTGCCCATCCCCTCGCTGCGCGGCTCCGAGTTCACCTCGATGGCCTCGGTCCCGATGGAGAGCGACCCTGGCGGGCTGGTCGGAGTGCTGAACGTGCACACCATCCAACGCCGCGAGTTCACCGCGCGGGACATCGAACTGCTGGTCGCCATCGGGCGCCTGGTGGCCGGCGCGCTGCACCAGGCCCGCGCGCACCGACAGCTCGCCGCAAGGGAGCGGGCGCACGAGCGGTTCGCCGAGCAGGTGATCGCCGCGCAGGAGGGCGAGCGCCGCCGGCTGGCCAACGACATCCATGACGGAATCTCCCAGCGGCTGCTCACGCTGTCCTACCACCTGGACGCGGCCGCCCGGATCATCCACGACGAACCCGCCGAAGGCGCCGCACAGATCGCGCTGGCCCGCAACCTGGTCGACCTGACCCTTGACGAGGCCAGGGCCGCCATCGGCGGCCTGCGCCCCCCGGTGCTGGAGGACATGGGCCTCGCCGGCGGGCTGCGCAGCCTGGCCCGCTCGCTACCCGACCTCGAGCTGCAACTGGAGCTGTTCGACGGTCGGCTGCCCGAGCACATCGAGCTGGCCCTCTACCGGATCGCGCAGGAATGCGTGCAGAACATCCAGAAGCACGCCCGCGCCAGCTCCGCCCAGCTCCGGTTCTCCGTCCGGGACGGCGTGGCCCGCCTGGAGGCCAGCGATGACGGCATCGGCTTCGACACCGGCCCCGGCACCCCGCTGGGCCGCCCGGACGGCTACGGCCTGCACTCGATGGCCGAGCGCGCCGAGCTGGTCGGCGGCCAGCTGCACATGATGTCCCGCCCCGGCTCCGGCACCACAGTGGTAGCCACCGTCCCCCTGACACCCGACCCAAACGGCAAAGGCTCGTGAGTGATTAGTAGCGCTATAGCGTTACTTTTCACTCACGAGGCCGGAGGCCGTCGTCCGGGCTGGTCAGGACTAGTGGTTCGCCGTCGGTGATGGCGATGGTGTGTTCGCTGTGCGCGGTGCGGGAGCCGTCGGCGGAGCGGATGGTCCAGCCGTCGGGGTCGTAGACGATTCTGTCGGTGCCACGGGCGAACCAGGGTTCCAGCGCGAGGGTCAGCCCTGGGCGCAGCGCTAGCCCACGCCCGGGGCGCCCCTGGTTGGGCACGTGCGGGTCTTCGTGCATGGTGCGCCCCAGACCGTGCCCGCCGAACTGCGTGTTCACCGGGTAGCCGTCCTCGGCGGCCACGGCACCGATCGCCGAGGAGACATCGCCGAGGCGGTTGCCGGGCAGCGCGGCGGCGATACCGGCCGCCAGCGCGCGTTGGGTGGCGGCGATCAGGTGTTCGTCCTCGGCGCGCGGGGTGCCGACGATCATGCTGCGAGCCGAGTCGGCGACCCACCCTTCGATCGACACCGCGATGTCCATGCTCAACAGGTCTCCGTCCCGCAGCGGGTAGTCGCGGGGCAGTCCGTGCAGCACCGCGTCGTTGACCGAAAGGCAGATCACGTTGCGAAACGGGCCTCGTCCGAACGAGGGCGCGTAGTCCCAGTAGCAGGACACCGCGCCGCGCTGCTCGATCAGCTGGCGGGCGCGATGCTCGAGATCGAGCAGGTTCACCCCCACCTGGGCGCGGGCGGCGAGGTCGTCGAGCAGTCCGGCGACGAATGTGCCGGTGACGCGCATCGCGTCGATCTCCCTGGCCGTTTTGAGCTCCATCATCGATGTCCTCCGCGTCGGCCCACGTTCTGGTATAGAAATACCACCCTAGCCGACCAGTCGGTATTTTCATACCAGCCGGGGTAGACTGCCGGAATGGTGCGTCCCCCACTGACACCGGAACAGCTCGCCGCGGGCAAGCGCCTCGGCGCCTACCTGCGCCAGGCCCGAGGGGAGCGCAAACCCACTGAGGTGGCGCACGCGGCGGCGATCTCCCCGGAAACCCTCCGCAAGATCGAGACCGGGCGGATGGCCACCCCCGCGTTCACCACGATCGCCGCGCTCGCCCAGGTGCTCGACGTGCCGCTCGACCAGCTCGCCCACGTCTGCCTCACCCCCATGGACCTCAGCAAGACCGCGTAGCGAAAGCCGTGTCAGTGGCTCAACGCCTTATTGCACAGGTCGAGGATGGCGCCGGACTGGTCGACACAGGGCAGGTAGCCCGCGGCTCTGATCCGTTCCCGTGCCGTGTCCGTCGACAGGTAGTCGTTCAGCTGCTTGAGCACCAGGTCGTTGCTGGGCACGCCCTTGGTGTAGAGGTATTCGACCGTCCAGAACGGGTAGCCCCGGTCCAAAGATTCGGTGAGCGGTTCCTGGTCTTCCAGGCGCAGCCGGACGCTGTTGAACTTGGCGGCATCGACAGCACCGGCGTAGCCGAGGGCACCGGGTATCTGGTCGACGGTACGCAGCACCTCGACGGTGTCCTTGCGCTCGCAGCGGATCGGCCCCGGCGAAGGTGGGATGGGCTGCTCACAGGTATCCGAGGTGACGGCGGGCTCGCGGGCATTGAGCACGTTGTGTTCGAAGGCCTGCCTGGTGCCTGAGTCGGCGTTCCTGCCAACCAGGCGGATCGGCAGGTCGGTGGTGGAGCCGAGCTGGCGCCAGTTCGTGTAGCGGCCCTGGTAGATGCCGCGTACCTGCTCGACGGTGAGCCGGTCGATCTTCACCTCCCTGTTGACCACCAGCGTGAACACGATCACCGCGACCGGCCGTCCCTGAAGGTCGGCTTCCGGCGGTGCCGGGCCGTCGGAGAGCATGCCGACGTCGTTGGCGTTCTTGGCATCCTGCAGCTCCCGGAGCCCCTCCAGGCTGCCGTTGGCCTCCACGGTCACGGTGTCTTTGCCGCACTGATCGCGGTAGGCCGCCGCGATGGCCTCGGTGACCGGTCGGAACGCCGTCGAGCCGACCAACTTTGTGCTGCCTTGCGCGCAGTTCAGGGCCTTCGGCGGGCTGAACGGCGCGCTTTGGATCAACAGCACCACCGCCAGCGCGCCGGCGATGAGCGGGACCAGCACGGTGAACACCCGTGCCGGAGTGATCTTCGGGGCCGCGAAGGTGGCATCGACCACCTTGCCCTTACCTTGCTGCAGGCGGCCGTCCAGCTCGTAGCCCTTGGTGAGGTCGCCATCGTGCGGCTGTCGTTCGTGCAGGTGGACCAGGAGTGTGAATCGGGAGCGGGCCGGCAGTTCGACCGAGGGCAACGTGAGCGCGGTCCGCTGGTTCTTGTCATCGTCGTGCAGCGTGCCACTGAGCGCGGTGGGCAGGTTTGTGCGCAGGCTCCGCTGGTTGATCGCCGGCGCGGGGTCCCCTTGATCGTCGGGCTGGGGCCAGCGACTGACGTACGCGCGGTCCTCGATCTCCTTGCGTAGGTAGATCTTGTCGCGAACGAGCTCAGGTTCCGGGTCAGAGATTCGGAAGTCGACAATGTAGCGGCCGGTGAACTTCAGACGGATCGGTGTGCTGTAGTCGTTGCTCCCGATCGTGTGGTTCCCGGTGTTGCGGAAACGGACCGCGACCACGCTGACCTGGTCCAACGTGCGCAGAACGTTGGACGTCGGGTCCTCGTCGCCCGCGCCCGGGTTCGGGACCAGCCCGAGCTTGCCGTCGACAGCTCTGCGGTAGGTCAACCGCCGGCGGAGCCGGTAGACGGCGGCCACCCGCCCGAGCACGGCAATGGCCAGCGCGCTGAACAGGGAGAGGGAACCAGCGCGGCTCAGCAGGCCCTGGACTATCGCGGCTACCAACTGCTGCACGTGCCAATCCTGCCACGGCGTGCGATCGCAGTGTCACGATTCGCGACATCCAGCCCGCTCGGCGAGCGTTGCGTTGCGCTTCCTTGTGCCGCGACCACCGTGATCATCAGGACACCAGCGCTGTCCGAAGGCACCTTTGACAACCGTGACGTCCTGATGATCACGGGAGAGGTCGCACCGCTGCTAGGAGGGCGCCAGGGTCGTGAGTGCTGAGTGCCGCTATCGGGTCACTCGGCGGTCACGAGGTCGCCTCGGACGGCTGCCGCGTTGGCCTTGACACGGTCGGATAAGGCGTTCTGGCCGGCCTCTACCAGGTCGGGCTCGCCGTGCCAGGCCTTGAGCGCCGGGTCGACCAGCGCGCGGCCGAAGGAGAAGGTGAGCGGCCAGGGGGCGTCCTGGCGCGCGATGGCCTCCAGGTTCGCGGTGGCCCGCTCCGGGGACTGCCCGCCGGAAAGGAACGTGACGCCGCCCAGCTCGTCGGGCCAGTCGCGCAGCACGGTAACGGTGGCCTCCGCGACCTGCTCCGCGTTGGCGTGCACCTCGTGGTCGTCCCCCTCGATGATCATGTTGGGCTTGAGCACGATGCCGGCCAGGTCGACATTCAGCAGCGCAAGCTCCTCGCGCAGCGCGGCATGCACCATCGCGGTCACCTCCGCGCAGCGGTCGATGGCGTGGTCGCCGTCCATCAGCACCTCGGGCTCGACGATCGGCACCAGGCCGGCTTCCTGGCAGGCGGCGGCGTAGCGGGCCAGCGCGTTGGTGTTGGCCCGGATCGCGCCTCGGCTGGGCGTCTGGTCGGTGATGGTGAAGACCGCGCGCCACTTGGCGAACGCGGCACCGTTCTCGGCGTACTCCGCGAGCCGGTCGGCAAGGCCGTCCAGGCCTTCGGTGACCTTCTCGCCGGGCAGCCCGGGGCAGGGCTTCGCGCCGGTGTCGACCTTGATGCCGGGCAGGATGCCCAGCGCGTGCACGGCCTTCGGGAACGGTGTGCCGTCGGCAAAGCTCTGGTTCAGCGTCTCGTCACAGAAGATGATGCCGGAGGCGCCGTCGGACAAGTCGGGTGTCGCGGCCAACAGCTCGCGGTAGGCGCGCCGGTTCTCCTCGGTCGCCTCAACCCCGTTCTTCTCCAGCCGCGACGACATCGTGCCGATGCTCTCGTCGGCGGCCAGGATGCCCTTGCCGGGCGCCACCATCCGCTTCGCGGTATCCCTGCAGGCCGTTGTGTCCCGGGTCATGTCCCAAACCTTCCGATCGCTGGCGTCGGCCGCCCAACGTAGCCAGCGGCCGGTCAGCGGCACCTCACCCAGGCGGTGGGTTGCCCGGGGGTGCGGCACCCGACCGCGACACTTAGTCATTTTACGAAGAATGAGCGGCGAACAGTCGATAGACATGCTGAGTGATGGCTGCCACGATTTTCCTATGGCAGACAGATGGAGCGCAGGAGTCATTCCGTACGCAGAGATGGGTTACTGGGAGCCGGACTACGTCCCGAAGGACACCGACGTGCTCTGCGCGTTCCGGGTCACCCCGCAGGAAGGCGTGCCCCCTGAGGAGGCCGGCGCCGCGGTGGCCGGCGAGTCGAGCACCGCGACCTGGACCGTGGTGTGGACCGACCGGCTCACCAACTACGAGCACTACCAGGCCAAGTGCTACAAGGTCGAGCCGGTGGAGAGCACCCCCGGCCAGTACATCGCCTGGATCGCCTACGACATTGACCTGTTCGAGGAAGGTTCCGTCGCCAACCTGACCAGCTCCATCATCGGCAACGTCTTCGGTTTCAAGGCACTCAAGGCGCTGCGGCTGGAGGACATGCGCATCCCCACCCACTACGTCAAGACCTTCCAGGGGCCGGCGCACGGCATCGTCATGGAGCGGGAGTGGCTCAACAAGTACGGCCGCCCGCTGCTCGGTGCGACCACCAAGCCCAAGCTGGGGCTGTCCGCGCGCAACTACGGCCGGGTGGTCTACGAGGCGCTGCGCGGCGGGTTGGACTTCACCAAGGACGACGAGAACATCAACTCCCAGCCCTTCATGCGCTGGCGGGACCGTTACCTGCACTGCATGGAGGCGGTGCACCGGGCGGAGGCGGCCACCGGCGAGATCAAGGGCCACTACCTCAACGTGACCGCCGGGACCATGGAGGAGATGTACGAGCGCGCCGAGGTGGCCAAGCAGATCGGCAGCGTCATCATCATGATCGACCTGACGATCGGCTACACGGCGATCCAGTCGATGGCCAAATGGGCCAGGGCGAACAGCATGATCCTGCACCTGCACCGGGCCGGGTACGCCACCTGGTCACGGCAGAAGAACCACGGCGTCAACTTCCGGGTGCTTGCCAAGTGGATGCGCCTTGCCGGGGTCGACCACATCCACGCCGGCACCGTGGTCGGCAAGCTGGAGGGCGACCCGAACGCGATCCGGGGCTACTACGACACCCTGCGCCTGAACCACGTGGACGCGAACCCGACCCTGGGGCTGTACTTCGACCAGGACTGGGCGGCCATGCCGGGCGTGATGCCGGTGGCCTCCGGCGGGATTCACGCCGGGCAGGCCCACCAGCTGCTGCACCACCTCGGTGAGGACGTGGTACTGCAGTTCGGCGGGGGCACCATCGGGCACCCGATGGGCATCGCGGCCGGCGCCACCGCCAACCGGGTCGCCATGGAGGCGATGATCAAGGCACGGAACGAGGGCCGGGACTTCATGGCCGAGGGCGAGGACATCCTCAAGGCGGCGGGCAAGAAGAACCGCGAGCTGGACGTGGCACTGACCACCTGGGGAGACATCAGCTTCAACTACGAGTCCACCGACGTCCCGGACGTCGTGTCCACCCCGACCACCAGCTGACCGCCACCTGAGAGCCGAGGAGCACACGATGCACATCACCCAAGGCACCTTCTCCTACCTGCCCGAGCTGACCGACGAGGAGATAACCAAGCAGATCGAGTACTGCCTGGAGAACAACTGGCCGCTGTCGGTGGAGTTCACCGACGACCCGCACCCGCGCAACCTCTACTGGGACATGTGGGGTCTGCCGATGTTCGACCTGCACGACGCGGCCGGCGTGCTGATGGAGGTCAACGCCTGCCGCGAGGCCTACCCGGAGCACTACATCAAGCTCAACGCCTACGACGCCCGGCACACCCGGCAGACCACCGCACTGTCGTTCCTGGTAAATCGGCCCAGCACCGAGCCGGGCTTCCGGCTGGACCGGCAGGAGGGGGCCGACCGAAGCGTCCGCTACAACCTGCACTCCTACGCCACCGAGCAACCGGCGGGCGAGCGCTACGGCCCGGACAACTCGGCCGCCTCGAAGAACCAGAACGGCAAGAGTGGCAAGACGGGCAAGAGCGGCAAGGACAGCCAGGACTGATTGATGGCTACCGGACAACCTGGCAACCAGCGCACCTCCTTCGGCGCCCGGCCCAGTTCGACCTCCGAGCCGGAGCCGGAGGAGACCGGCCCTGAGCCGCTGGCCGCCGACGCCGTGGTCGACCTCGCGGAAGCGCGCCGCGAGTCCGGCATCGACGACGTGCTGGCCAAGCTCGACTCCGAGCTGGTCGGCCTGGTGCCGGTGAAGACCCGGATCGCCGAGATCGCCGCCCTGCTGCTGGTGGACCGGATGCGCGAGCGGTACGGGATCACCGCGCCCCAGCCGACGCTGCACATGAGCTTCACCGGCAACCCGGGCACCGGCAAGACGACCGTCGCACTGCGGATGGCCGACCTGCTGCACGGCCTCGGCTACCTGCGCCGAGGCCACCTGGTCAACGTCACCCGTGACGACCTGGTCGGCGAGTATGTCGGGCACACCGCACCGAAGACCAAGGAAGTGGTCAAGCGGGCGATGGGCGGTGTGCTGTTCATCGACGAGGCCTACTACCTGTACAAGGTGGAGAACGACCGGGACTACGGCGCGGAGTCCATCGAGATCCTGCTGCAGGTGATGGAGAACAACCGCGACGACCTCGTGGTGATCCTTGCCGGCTACGAGGACAAGATGGACACGTTCTTCGCGGCGAACCCCGGCATGCAGAGCCGGATCGCGCACCACATCGAGTTCCCCGACTACACCGTCGAGGAGCTCGACGAGATCGCGGTAATGATGACCAGCGATCTCGGCTACCAGTTCTCCGAGGAGGCCCGCGATGTGCTGCGTCGCTACCTGGACCGGCGGGTCGGCCAGCCGTGGTTCGCCAACGCGCGCAGCGTGCGCAACGCGGTGGAACGGGCCCGGCTGCGCCAGGCACGCCGGCTGGTCAACGCCTCGGACACGAAGGTCAACCTGGCAGCCCTCACCACCATCGAGGCGTCGGACCTGCTCATCAGCCGGGTGTTCGATGACCAGCACGACGACGAGACCGACAGCGCGACCGACAGCGAGACCGAGGCTGAGCGGCACCATGACGCCGAGGATGACAAGGCCTCGTGAGTGCGTAGTGCCCTTCCGAGGGCGCTACGCACTCACGAGCGGCGCGGCGGCATGACCACCAACGCCCGGCTCCGGGCACTCGTCGAGCTGGCCGAGACCGGCTCGGTGCGTGGCGCGGCGGAGCGTCTGGTGGTGACCGAGTCGACGGTGTCCGCCGCAATCAGCGCGCTGAGCGGCGAGGTCGGCGCCGCGCTCATCGACCGGCACGGCCGAGGAGTGCGGCTCACCGCGGCGGGTGAGCGGTACGCGCAGTACGCGCGACGCATCCTTGGCCTGCACAACGAGGCGGTGCTCGCGGCGCGCGGCGAAGCAGACCCGGAGAACGGGTCCATCCGGCTCGCGGCCGTCACCACGGCCGGCGAGCACCTGATGCCGCCGCTGCTCGCCTCGTTCCGCGCCAAGCACCCCGGTGTGGTGCTCGGGCTGGAGGTGGCGCCCCGGCGGCAGGTCTGGCCGATGCTCGACCGGCACGAGGTCGACCTGGTCATCGCGGGCAGCGTTCCGGCCGGTCTGGACGGCCGGCCGAGGGCGGTCAGCCCGAACACCCTGGTCGTGGTCGGGCCACCGGACGCTGCCGAAGGATTCGACCCGGCACTGGTCACCTGGTTGCTGCGCGAGCCCGGCTCGGGCGTGCGGGCGACCAGCCTCTCGCTGCTGGAGAGCATCGACATGCGGCCGTCGAGGATGACCCTCGGCTCGCACGGCGCGGTGGTCGCCGCCGCGGTGGCCGGCCTCGGCGTCACGCTCGCCTCCCGACAGGCGGTCCGCCGGGAGCTGGACTCCGGCGCGCTCGTCGAGCTGCCGGTCGCCGGCACCCCGCTGCACCGGCCGTGGCACGTGGTCAGCCAGGTCGACACCACCGCGTCGACCGAGCTGCTCGTCGCGCACCTGCTGGCGCACCACGAGCTGGGCTGGCAACCGGTCTGAGGCCGAAGCGTCCGGCCGAGGGAACACGTGTTCACCCCGCCCGGCCACCCCCGAGGGGGATGGCTCACCGAGACGAACCAGGAAACCTGGCGGTTACCTCCCCACAGGCGCTAACCCGCCGGGAGGTGGCCGGATGCGTGTCCGCGCCGACCAGAAGGGAACACCTCATGCTCGCCGACCACACCACACTCGTGAAGTTCCTGATCGAGGAGCGCCGCCGCCATCCCTCTGCCAGCGGCGACCTGAACGGGTTGATCCTGGACGTCTCGCTCGCGTGTAAGGCGATCTCCAACCGGGTTGCCGTCGGAGCGCTCGGCGATGTGCTGGGCAGCGCGGAGGCGACCAACGTACAGGGCGAGACCCAGCAGAAGCTCGATGTGCTGGCAAACGACCTGTTCCTGCGCGTCAACGAGTGGAGCGGGCACCTGGCCGGGATGGCTTCCGAGGAGATGGCGGACCCCTACGTCCTGCCGAAGAAGTACCCGAGGGGGAAGTACCTGCTGGTGTTCGACCCGTTGGATGGTTCGTCCAACATCGACGTCAACGTCTCGGTCGGCAGTATCTTCTCGATCCTGCGCACGCCCAACCCCGGCGAGGACCCGGCCCCGGACGACTATCTGCAGCCCGGCACGGAGCAGGTCTGCGCCGGCTATGCCATCTACGGCCCTTCGACCATGCTTGTGCTTTCGGTCGGCACCGGGGTGCACGGGTTCACCCTGGACTCCGAGCTCGGGGAGTTCATCCTGACCCGCCCGGACATGCGGCTCCCGGCGGCCGCGAGCGAGTTCGCGATCAACGCCTCGAACCAGCGGTTCTGGGAGCCCGCGGTGCAGCGCTACGTCGACGAGTGCCTCGCCGGCCGGTCCGGTCCGAGGCACAAGGACTTCAACATGCGCTGGGTGGCCTCGCTGGTCGCCGAGGCGCACCGCATCCTTGTCCGAGGCGGTGTGTTCCTCTACCCGCGCGACACGAAGGACGAGAGGCCGGGGCGGCTGCGGCTGCTCTACGAGGCCAACCCGGTCGCGTTCATCATCGAGCAGGCCGGCGGGGCGGCGAGCACCGGCACGGAACGGATCCTCGAGGTCCGCCCGGAAGGCCTGCACCAGCGCATCCCGTTCATCTTCGGCGCAACCGAAGAGGTCGAACGGCTGGAGCGCTACCACCGCGACCACAACGACCGCGAGTACGACTCACCGCTGTACAACACCCGCGGCCTATTCCGCACCGCGACCGGCTGAGAGAGGCGAGAAAATTGTCCCGGCTGCACCCGATCATTTCTGTCACCGGCTCTTCCGGTGCCGGCACCACATCCGTCATGCGCACGTTCGGACAGATTTTCCGGCGCGAGGCGGTGAATGCCGCTTTCATTGAGGGCGACAGTTTCCACCGCTACGACCGGTCCGACATGAAGGCCGCAATGGCAGAGGCACAGGAGCGCGGCGACCACAGTTTCAGCCACTTCGGCCCGGAGGCGAACCTTTTCGACCAGCTCGAGGAGCTGTTCCGCAGCTACAGCGAGACCGGTACCGGCAAGATTCGCCGTTACCTGCACAACGCGGGCGAGGCGGAGCCCTACGGCCAGGAAGCCGGCACGTTCACGCCGTGGGAGGAGCTGCCCGACGACTCGGACCTGCTGTTCTACGAAGGTCTGCACGGCGCGGTGGTCTACGACGACGTGGACGTCGCCCAGCACGCGGACCTGAGCATCGGGGTGGTCCCGGTGATCAACCTGGAGTGGATCCAGAAGCTGCACCGGGACGCGAGCGAGCGCGGCCACACCGCGGAGGCGGTCACCGAGACGATCCTGCGGAGGATGCCGGACTACCTGCAATACGTCTGCCCGCAGTTCTCCCACACCGACGTCAACTTCCAGCGGGTCCCGATGGTGGACACCTCCAACCCGTTCATCGCGAGGACCGTGCCGACGCTGGACGAGTCAATGCTGATCATCCGGTTCCGCAGACCGCAGGGAATCGACTTCTCCTACCTGCTCGCGATGCTGCACGACTCGTTCATGTCCCGCCCCAACACGGTGGTCTGCCCCGGCGGCAAGATGGACCTGGCGATGCAGATCATCTTCACACCGATGATCCTGCGGCTGATCGAACGGCGGAACGCCGCGCGGGAGGGCACCTGTTCGCGCGGGTAGGCGCCGGACTCGCCTGCCGGCTCAGCTGACCGCCGGAGTCGGCTGGCGCTCGGCGGGCTGGTCCTCGGTGGGTCGGCTCTGGGTGGGCCGCGGCTGGGCGCGCTCGAACCGGATGCCGTCGTCCTGTATCGCGCCTCGGAACAGCAACGCCCGGTCCAGCGCGTAGTTCTGCCGCAGCCGCCACGGGGCCACCGAGCCCTGCTTGGGCATGACGCCGACGCTGCGCAGCACGTACCCGGCCTGCAGGTCCACCAGCGGGGACAGCGGCTGGTCGGCCGGCGGCGCTACCGGGGTGACGATCTGCCGACCGGTTGCGTCCATGTGGTTGAGCAGCCGGCACACGTACCCGGCGACCAGGTCGGCCTTCAGCGTCCAGGACGCGTTCGTGTAGCCGATGGTGAGCGCGAAGTTCGGCACGCCGGAGAGCATCATGCCCTTGTAGGCGACGGTGTCCCCGAAGTTGATCTCCTTGCCGTCCACGGCCAGCGTCATGCCGCCAACGGCCTGCAGGTTGAGCCCGGTGGCGCTGACCACGATGTCGGCCGCCAGCTCCTCGCCGGAGCGCAGCCGGATGCCTTTCGGGGTGAAGGTGTCGATCGTGTCGGTGGCGATGGACGCCTTGCCGCCTCGGATGGCCTTGAAGAGGTCGCCGTCCGGCACCACGCACAACCGCTGGTCCCATGGGTCGTAGTTGGGCCGGAAGTGCCGGTCCACGTCGTAGCCCTCCGGCAGCTGGGCCGCGACGCCCTTGCGCAGCACGGCCTTCATCAGCCAGGGCAGCCGCCGGCTGAGCTGGAAGCTCGCGGTCAGCAACAGCACGTTCTTCCAGCGCAGGATCGGGTAGCTCAGCCAGGTCGGCAGCCAGCCCAGCCGCTCCGCCAGCGCGTCCCGCGCCGGGAGCGCGGCGATGTAGGTGGGCGAACGCTGCAGCATGGTGACGTGCGCGGCCGTCTGCGCCATCGCCGGCACCAGGGTGACCGCCGTGGCCCCGCTGCCGATCACCACCACCCGCTTGCCGGCGTAGTCCAGATCCTGCGGCCAGTGCTGCGGGTGCACCACCTGGCCCGCGAAGTCGTCGATGCCGGGGAACGTGGGCGTGTACCCCTGGTCGTAGCGGTAGTAGCCGGCGTTGGTGAACAGGAACGAACAGGTCAGCCGCACGGTGTCGGTGCTGCCGTCGGGGTTGTCCCGCTCCGCGTGCACGGTCCAGCGGGCATCCGGAGTCGACCACTCGGCACGGACCACCCGGTGCCGGAACCTGATCGCCTGCTCGACGCCGTACTCCCGGGCGGTGGACTCCACGTACTCCCGGATCGAGCCGCCGTCGGCCAGCGCGCGGGAATCGGACCACGGGCGGAACTTGTAGCCCAGGGTGAACATGTCCGAGTCGGAGCGCACGCCCGGATAACGGAACAGGTCCCAGGTGCCGCCGATCGCGCCGCGCGCCTCCAGGATGGCGAAGGTCTTGCCGGGCGAGCGCCGGCGCAGGTGGCAGGCGGCACCGATGCCGGAAAGCCCGGCCCCCACGATCAGCACATCGACGTGTTCGGAGCTCATCCGGTGTCCCCTCGGTCAGCTGGCTCGGCAATCGTCACATACTCACGGTATCAACTCTCGGTCGATATAGTCAACACTGCGTCGACAGAGCCGACACTTTGTTGGAGCAACGGCGCAGCGAGCGACCACCCGCGATTCGAGCGGTTTCTCGGACCGGACGGCTCGGGTCCGCTCAGCGCTTCAGCGCTCGGCCGCCAGGACCCGCAGCGGTTTGGCCACGGTGCGCCGTGAGGTCAGGCCGGTGGCGATTATCTGGTAGTTGCCCGGCGGGTCCTGCTCGACGATCGGGCCGCGCACGCCGCTGTGCCCGTTCGAGTCGGCGGCGTACACCCCCATCACGCCGTCGGTCGGACCGGTCCAGGAGAAACGCACGCCCTCGCCACGGGCGAACCCGTCCACGGTGGCGAAGTATGAGCCGCCGATGTGGACCTGCGACGTCGTCAGCAGCAGCCGCGGCGGTCCGGTCACCGCCCTATCGGTGGATGACCGCGCGGACACCGACGCGTGGACCACTACCAGCGCCGTGACAACCGCCACCGCGGCCAGGCCCTCGGCCGAGGCCAGCAGCAGACGCCGGTTGCGCCCACCCGACGCCGGGGCCGCGCCGAGGGACAGTCCGGCAGTCGGAGTGCCGACCGAGCCCCTCTCGGGTGTGCCGTCCGGAGCCGGCTGGCGCCCCAGGAGCGCGGCAACAGTGACGGTGGACTCCTCGTACTTGTAAGTCTGCCGAGGATCGTGTGTGCCCATCGTGGCCCTCCGGCAACGTAGATGGGCTCAGAGTCTCGTGGCCAGTTAGATGCGTGGTCAAGCATCCAGATTCCACCGGCTGACACCAGCCCGTACCCGCGGTGATGTTCGGAGCGTTACAGCGGATGTGCAGAGAGTAAACTGGTGTGGTCGGGTAGTGCTCTCGGTAACGGCGGTCGCCGCGTTGCTCACGGGTCTGGCCACACCGGCGCTGGCAGCCAGCACACCCGCCGCCGGCCCGCTGGCACCGGCGATCAACTACCTGCGCAACGTGCTGCCTGGGTTGGCCAAGGCCACCGACCTGGGCCCAGCGGCCGGTGACACCCCGATGCGCGCGGTGGTCTCCCTCGCCCGCCCCGACCCTTCCGGGGAACAGCGACTGCTCGACGCGGAGCACGACCCGAGTGGGCCCCAGTTCAACAAGTTCCTGTCCACCGACGAGTTCGCCGACCGGTTCGGGGTGCCCGCCGACCGGTTCACCGCCGCGACCGACTGGCTGCGCGCGGGCGGGCTGCGGGTCACCTCGGTCTCCTCGGCCCGCGACCAGATCGGCGTAGCCGGCACGGTGGCCTCGGTGTCCCGGCTGTTCGCCACCCCGATCCATGCCTTCGACTCCCGCGACGGGCACTTCCTGGCGAACACCGCGGCGCCGCGCACGCCGGCCAACCTCCGGGTCAGCAACATCGTCGGGCTCAACACCCTGCAAAGGATGCACTCGCCCTCGCTGCCGCTGCAGAGCACCTGCCTGGCCAGGACCTGTGTCGGCGGGACCACGCCGGCCGACCTGTGGTCGGTCTACGAGCAGCCTGCCGCGTTCACCGGCAGGGGCCAACGGGTGGCGATCTTCGGCGCCGGCGCCACCGACGGGGTCATCTCCGACCTGCGCCAGTTCTCCGACCGCTTCGACCTCGGCCAGGTGCCGGTGCGGGTGCACCACCCCGGCGGCGACACCGACTTCCGCGACGACTCGGGCCACGTCGAGTGGAACATCGACACCCAGGCCGCGCACGGGATGGCTCCCGGGCTCGAAGGGCTCGACCTGTACTTCGGCGAGGACCTCACCGACGCCGACGTCGCCAAGGTGTTCAGCGCCTACACCGACGACCAGGACAGCCCCCGGCAGGCGTCGGCGAGCTACGGGGAGTGCGAGTCGATCCCTCGGGTATCGCCGATCGCAGGCAATCCGCTGTTCAACCTGGTCACCGCGCCCCCGGTGGCGCTGGGGCTCGGCAACAACCTGGACGCCACGCTCACCGCCATCACCAGGCAGGCCGCGCTGCAAGGCAAGACGATCTTCTCCTCGACCGGCGACACCGGCTCGTCCTGCCCACTGGTGGCCCTGCCGGTGATCGGCGCAGGCAACGGCGTGCTCAACCAGGGCGTGCCGCTCACGAACTCACCGGCAGACCTGGCCTACGTCGTCGGCGTTGGCGGCACCGTGCTCTACACCGACGGCGCCGGGCACCGCACCCGCGAGTACGGCTGGGCGTTCGGCGGCGGCGGCTCGTCGCAGTTCATCCCCGCGCCGAGCTACCAGCGCGGCACCCCCGGGTTGACACTGCACTGCCTGACCGATACCGCCACGCTCTGCCGAGGCATCCCCGACGTCGCCGCCCAGTCCGGCGACGTCACCGGCAACGGCTACCACATCGTCAGCCGAGGCCGGCCGAACCAGGGCGCGGGGACCTCGTTGTCCTCCCCGCTGTGGGCCGGAATGTGGGCCCGCGTGCAGTCCGCGTCGAGCCGGCCGGGCGGGCTGGGATTCGCCGACTACCCGATCTACCGGGTCGGCAAGAACCCGGCGACCAACCCGAGGGACTTCCACGACATCAGTTCCACCGACACCCGCACCGCCCTGCCCTCGACCAACGGGCTCTACCCCGCCCTGCCCGGCTGGGACTACCAGACCGGCTGGGGCACCCCGCGCGTCGCCGGCCTGATCTGCGACCTGACCCGGCACTGCTGACCCGGGGCTTCTCCTCCGCACGGCGCCTTGTGCCCGGAGCACAGTCGGTGATGCCTAATTTGTGGTGGCACACCATGGTTCGACTTGAGCCAATCTTAATATTGTGGTGACAGCATTTCATCCGCCTCCTCCCTCGGCGCAAAGAAAGAGATGAGAAAAATGGCAGCTGTCCTCCGGCTCGTAATCATCGGTATTACCGTGGTGTGGGCCGTCATCGCCGTGCTCACCTGATAGGCCCACTCCAGCCAACGACGGTCGCCGCGCACGGAATTTGCGGCGGCCGGCGAACAATACCCATCTTGTTCCGCCGAGCACTCGAGGCCGCTACGGTTGCCACATGAGGCCGGACGGCATCACCTCGCGTCGCGCCGAGTTCGCCGTCCCGGACGACGTCGCCTACTTCAACACCGCCAACCTCGGCCCGCTGCTGCACACCGTGCGGGACGCCGGCGAGCGGGCACTGCAGCGCCGTGCCGCGCCCTGGACGATCCGGGCACAGGACTGGTTCACCGACGTCGAGCGGCTGCGTGCGTTGGTGGGGCGGCTGATGCAGAACTCCGCCGAGGAGCCGGTACCGGGCGACGGCGCGGCGAGCGAAGGAGTGGCGTTCATACCGGCCACCAGCTACGGGTTTGCCGTTGCCGCCCGCAACCTGCCGCTGCGGGCCGGGCAGCGTGTGGTGGTGCTCGCCCAGGAGTACCCCTCGGGGGTGTACACCTGGCGCCGGCACGTCACCCGGCATGGCGCCGAGATCCGGACCGTGCACCGCGACTCCGGTCAGAGCTGGGCGGACGCTGTGCTCGCCGCGCTGGACGAGCAAGTCGCGATCATCAGCGTGCCCCAGGTGCACTGGACCGACGGGGCTTGGGTCGACCTCGCGGCGGTGTCCCGAGCGGCCCACGACCTCGGTGCGGCTCTGGTCCTCGACGTCAGCCAGTCACTCGGCGCGGTGCCCTTCGACGCGCGGGCGCTCGACCCGGACTTCGTGGTGGGCGTCGGCTACAAGTGGCTGCTCGGGCCATTCGGCCGAAGCTACCTGTGGGTCGCGGAGCGCCACCGAGGCGGCGAGCCACTCGAGGAGAACTGGATCGTCCGCACCGAGGCTGAGGACTTCGCGCGGCTCACCGAATACCGGGACGACTACCAGGACGGTGCACGGCGGTTCGACCACGGCCAGCGCACCCAGTTCGAGCTGACCCCAATGGCCATCGCCGCCGTGGCACAGGTGCTGTCCTGGGGTGTCGAGGCGATTTCGGCGCATCTCGGCAAGGTCACCGACAGAATCGGGACCCGGCTGCGGGAACTCGGGTTGACCCCACTGCCCGGCGAACGAGGCCCGCACATGCTCGGCGTCGAACTGCCCCAGTACGCGCGGTCCCGGGCGGCCGGCGTGCTGGCCGAGGCCGGCTGCTACGCGTCGGTCCGGGCCACCGCGCTGCGTCTCGCGCCGCACCTGCACACCACGGAGGACGACATCGCTCGGCTCGGCGGCGCGCTGGGTACATTGCTGGGCTGATCAGCGCCGGTCCTGCTCAGTGCAGGCGCACGGTTTCGCCGGCTCGTATCGTGCCGCCGGCCAGTACCTCGCAGTAGAGGCCGGCGCAGGGCTGCAGGCCGGAGCCGGGTATTTCCACCCGGTTCTGGGCGAGCACCGCGCGCACCGCGTGCGGCGCCCGGGGCAGCTCGCCGTGTTCCAGCGTCGGCACCGCGCAGCGCGGCGTGAGCTCGACGCCCCGCAGCCGCACCGCGCCGGCGGTGATCTCGCGGCCGACCCAGTCGTTCTCCGCGAACGGCGCCCCGGCCGGCGTGTCGACCACCAGGTTGGGCCGGTATCGCAGTGCCTCGGCGCCGATCTGGTCCAGCGTCGCGGTGGTGATCAGGTGTACCGGCGCGAAGTCGACGAACGTGCCGCCCGTCGTTCCTCGGGACATCTCCATCGTCTCGTAGGGCACATCCGCGTCGTCGCCGTGCTCCAGTACGTCCTGCGGGCTCGGGCGCTCGAGCATGGCACCCGCCGGCCGGACGTCCGAGAGGTGCACCCGCCGGCCCACCGCCCGCGACAACGCGTGGTCCACCTCGGCGTCGCCGGCCCGGACCGTGCCGCCGTCCGGCAGCGTGATCCGCACCGAGGCACCGTCCCTGGTGGCGCTGAACCGCAGCAGCCCGCGCCACAACCTGGGATGCTTGGCCGTCGCCACCCGCCCCGTCTCGACATCGAGCAGGGCAAGGGCACGGTCTCCGGTCACTCCGCCGCCGGTGAACTCGGCCTCGGCCAACTCCTCACCGAGCATCGACTTGACCGGATACCGGCGCAGCGCCGCAACCGTGCCGAGCACGGCGGTATCCTCGGCGGTGGCCGGCCGCACACCGTCCATTGGCGATCATCTCCCTTTACGCTCTCGCGTGAGGATATCGCAGCATTCCGGACACCTTGGATTAACGCGAGGATAATACCTGGGAAGTACCATTCCTAGCGGGCGGTCCGGCAATTATTCGACCGCCGTTCTCCTCACACGCTCTGGGATACCCCGGTGAGCATGTGGTTACATGAGATATACATCACATAAACCCGCATGCGGTTGCGTGTGAGCATACTTCTCGGTCATGAGTATCTACGATTCCATCGGGGGAGCATCGGCCGTAACGCTCGCCGTCGACGACTTTTACGCCAGAGTGCTGAGCGACCCAGAGCTGAAGCCGTATTTCGACGGTGTCGACATGGCCCATCTCATCGCCCATCAACGCGCTTTCATCGGTGCCGCCATCGGCGGGCCGGAAATCTTCACCGGGCGTTCCATGCGCGAGGCGCACGCCCGTCTGCACGTCCAGCCAGACCACTTCGACAAGGTCGTCTCACACCTGGTGGACACCCTCGCCGGGCTGGGCGTACCCGAGCCGGTCATCGCCGAGATCGGCGCAAAGCTGACACCGCTCCGTGCGGAAATCGCCCCCAGCGCGGCCGACTCTGATCACTCCGCCGCCTGACCTCCAGCAGAGGAAGCAACACGATGACCATCGATTTCAACCTGAGCCCCGCCCAGAAGAAGATTCAGCTGATGGCGCGCGACTTCTCCGAGAATGTGCTGGCCCCGGTGGTACGTGACGCCGACCGCGAGCCAGACCCGCTCAAGGCATTCCAGATGACCAAACCCGCCTACATCGAGGCCTACAAGCAGGGCATCGCGTTCGGCATGCTGCCGTCCGAGTACGGCGGCGGCGGCCTGACCAATGTGGAACTGATCCTCGCCGCCGAAGAAATCTGCGCGGTCGACCCCGGGTTCGCCTGCACGGTCCTTGTCAACGGCCTCGCCCTCATGCCGGTCTGGTACTGGGGCACCGAGGAGCAGAAGAAACGAATCATCGGCGCGGCGACCTCGGACCCCACCGGCGAGTGGATCGCCGGGTACGCGGCCAGCGAGCCACCGGGCACCCCCGGCGGCACGGCCAACTTCGACAATCCGGCGGCCTATCCCGCCGGTATCGGCGTGACCGCCCGCAAGGATGGCAACAACTACGTCCTCAACGGCCGCAAGTACTGGCCGTGCAACGTCGGCGGCTGGGATGGCGAAGGCGCCAACGTGAACCTGGTCGTGGTGCGGACCGACGAGTCGAAGGGCGGCACCCATGGCCTGTCCGCGGTGCTCGTCGAACGGGGCACACCGGGGGTCAGCTACCACATCATCGACAGCTTCGGGCACCGCACCACCCCGAACTCGGAGATCATCTTCTCCGACGCAAAGATCCCGGCGGAGAACCTGGTCGAGGGCACCTTCGGCAACGGGGACCTGCTGATCAACCGCAACTTCGCCTGGTCCGGCCCGGTCGCCGGCATCGCGGCGGTCGGCATCGCCCGCTCGGCGTTCGAGGACGCACTCACGTGGTCGAAGACCAACACCGCGGGCTCGCCGCACCCGATCATCCACTTCCAGAACGTCGGATACGTGCTCGGCGACGTGGCGGCCAAGATCGAGGCGTGCCGGTACTTCTGCTGGAAGACCGCGCACTACATCGACGAGCACGGCTACCACGGCGAGCTCATCGGCGCGATGAACAAGACCTACTGCACCGAGGCGCTGCTGGACGGCGTGTACAAATGCATGCAGGTCGTCGGGGTGAACAGCGCCGACAAGAAGTACTCCTTCGAGCGCTACCTCCGCGAGGCGGCGATCTTCCCGATCTATGACGGCGGCAACTTCGGTATGCAGCGCCGCCGGGTGCACGGTGTGCTCGCCAGCCCCGACTTCAACCCGCGCGCGCTGATGGACAACGAGTACGTCGAGTTCACCAAGGAGATGGAGGAGATCGACACGATTGCGGCGCACGTCTGACCCGATCCTCCTCCCGCCCCGCTGTGGCCGGGCCGCGCAAGCGTGCCCGGCCACACGTGTGCTCAACCACCCCACCGGAGCGCAGCCGGTCAGCTGCTCCGATCGAGTGGCATCAACGTCCAGCGGTATCCCGGGCACCCACTGCCTATCTGACACAGGTGACGGCGAGCCATACGGCGCGCCCGCGATCCCCTTGGAGTCACCGTGCCCAGTGGCCAAGTTCGGCGGCGAAACGCCCGCGTCCTGCTCGCCGTCATACGGTTGGCCAACGGGACGCTCGGCCTGGTCGCTCCCGAGCTGCTCATCGGTCGGATAGAGCCGGGCCACCCGCCCGGCGCGTCGGCAATCTACGCGTTTCGGCTGTTCGGAGTCCGTACCGTCTTCCTCGGCGCCGAGCTGCTGGTCCGCCGCGACGCGGAGCTGCAGCGTGCGCTGCGCCAGGGGGTGGTCATCCACGCCAGCGACGTTGCCACCTCGACGCTGCTGGGCGTACGGCACCAGACTTCGCCGCGCACCTCCGCGATGCTCGCCGCGATCTCGACGGTGAACGTGCTCCTGGCGGTAGCCGCCCTGGAGCCGAACCGGTGACCACCGTCCCCTCGGACAACGACGTCGACTACATCGTCGTCGGCTCGGGGGCCGGCGGCGGCCCGCTCGCGGCGAACCTCGCCGAGGCCGGCATGCGAGTGCTGGTGCTGGAAGCCGGCGCGGCGGTGGACGACGACGACTACCGGGTGCCCGCTTTCCACGCCGACGCCAGCGAGGACCCCCGGATGCGCTGGGACTATTTCGTCGAGCATTACCGCGACCCACAGCGCCAGCAAGCCGACTCTAAATACCAGCCCGGTCGGGGCATCTTGTACCCGAGGGCCGGCGCATTGGGCGGCTGCACCGCGCACCACGCATTGATCACCATCTATCCGCACGACCGCGACTGGGACGATATCGCCTCCGCGACCGGCGACTCCTCGTGGCGCAGCGGCGCTATGCGGCGTTATTTCGAACGCCTCGAAAGATGCACCTACCTGCCGAGGCCGAAACTGCTGCCCCGCAACCAGCTGATCGCCGCGCTGCTCGCCAAGTTGCCGTTCGTCTCCGGCCGCTACGTCAACCGGGGGCGGCACGGCTTCGACGGCTGGCTGCCCACCACGCTGGCCGATCCGGCGTTGGTAGCGCGGGACGGGCAACTGCTCGACGTGGTGCTCTCCGCCGCGGCGGGTTCACTGGAGGACTTCCTGCGGCGGCCGCTGAGCAAGCTCGAGTCGTTGGCCGCGTTGGTCGACCCGAACGACGCGCGGGTGTCGGCCGGCGCGCTGGAGGGTCTCTGGCTCGTGCCGCTGTCCACCGACCGGGGGCGACGGTCCGGCGCGCGGGAGCGGCTGCTGGACGCGGCGCGGCGGTTCCCGGAGCGGCTCACCGTGCGCACCGACGTACTGGTCACCCGGGTGGTGCTCGACGATCGGCACACCGCGATCGGGGTGGACTACCTGCCGGCGGCCCACCAGTACCGGGCGGACCCGCTGGCCGAGGCGATCGGACCACCCGAGCAGCGGGTGCTCGCCCGCCGGGAGGTGATCCTCTCCGCCGGCTCGTTCAACACCCCGCAGCTGCTCATGCTGTCCGGGATCGGGCCGGCCGAGCAGCTGCGGCGCCACGGCATCACCGTCAAGGTCGAGCGGCCCGGCGTCGGCGCGAACCTGCAGGACCGTTACGAGGTCGGAGTCGTGTCCGACATGAAAGCGGATTTCACCGTGCTCGACGGCTGCCGTTTCCGCCCACCCCAGCAAGGCGAAGAGCCCGACCAGTGCCTACTGGACTGGCGGAACGGACGCGGTGCGTACACCACGAACGGCGTGGTACTGGCCATCACCCGACGTTCCCGACCTGACCTACCGGTGCCGGACATTTTCCTCTTCGGTATTCCTGGCGACTTCCGCGGCTACCGTCCCGGTTATTCCGCCGGGCTCACCCGCCGCCACGACCGGTTCACCTGGGCGATTCTCAAGGCGCACACCGAGAACCGCGCCGGGCGGGTCGAGCTGCGCTCTGCCGACCCGAAGGATCCGCCGCGCGTCGAATTCCACTACTTCACCGAAGGCAGTGACACCCAACAGCACGACCTCGACGCGGTGGTCGAGGGAATTCGACTCGCCAGGGCGATCAACGACCGGGCGAGGAAAGTGGTGACGGCCGAGCTGTGGCCCGGCCCCTCGGTGCGCGACGACGACGAGCTCAAGGCCTTTGTGCAGGCCGAGGCATGGGGACACCATGCATCCGGGACATGCGCAATAGGCCCCGCCTCGGATCCGAACTCGGTGGTGGACAGCCGGTTCCGGGTCCATGGCGTTGGCGGTCTACGGGTGGTCGATGCATCGGTCTTTCCGCGCATACCCGGCTTCTTCATCGCCACGCCGACCTACATGATCAGCGAAAAGGCGAGCGACGTGATTCTCGAAGACTCCAGCAAAGGCGCCGATCACCAGTCCCAAGCTATGCCGTCGGCCCACTGGCGAGCGCGCAGGCCCGTTTGCAGGCAGCGGCGAAACCAACTTCAGTCGTCCAGGAGGCACTGATGTCCGTCACCCGCAACACCCGGCACACCATCCGGCACAGCCAGGCTGTCGCCAAGCCGTCGCCCCGCACCGCGCCGCCGACCACCACCGCGCCGAGCACCGCGCCCTACCGGAGCTCACTGTTCTGGCGCGCCGTGGAAGCAGTGGCCAGCGTCGTCGACCACCGGATCGGCTGGGACCGGCTGCCGGTCCCGCTCGGCCTGCTCACCCTGCTCGGGCTGCGCACCACACTGCGCAAACAGAACCTCTACGACACCTCCCAGCTGCCGGCGACCGACCTCCCGCCGCTGCCGGCCCCTTCGGTGAACCACCTGGTGGAACGCACCGCC
Organism: Pseudonocardia sp.; assembly: GCA_036500625.1. Taxonomy (GTDB): domain Bacteria; phylum Actinomycetota; class Actinomycetes; order Mycobacteriales; family Pseudonocardiaceae; genus Pseudonocardia. The sequence continues at coordinate 33,816 of DASYBQ010000022.1, forward strand.
GACGGCAGCTACAACGACCTCTCCGAGCCGAGGATGGGCATGGCGGGCAGCCGGTTCGGGCGCAACATCCCGCTGGACGCCATCACCCCCGCCACCCCGTCCGACGTGCTCACTCCGAACCCCCGCGAGGTCAGCAGGCGGGTGCTGACCAGGGACGAGCTGATACCGGCTTCGGCGGTGAACTCGCTGGTCGCCGCCTGGATCCAGTTCATGATCCGGGACTGGTTCAGCCACGGCACGAAGCCCGACCAGGAGCCGTGGGAGGTGCCGCTGCGGGCGGACGACCCCTGGCCCGAGCGGCCCATGCGGATCCTGCGCACCCCGCTCGACCCGACCCGCCCGCCAGGGGCCGACCTCCCACAGACCCGCATCAACGTCAACTCGCACTGGTGGGACGCCTCGCAGATCTACGGCAACAGCGCCGAGGAGCAGGCACTGGTGCGCAGCCACACCGGCGGCAAGCTCGCCGTGCTCGCCGACGGGCGGCTGCCGATCCCGGACGGGATGAACCCGGCCACCGTGCCCGGGTTCTGGATCGGGCTGGAGATGATGCGCACGCTGTTCACCCTGGAGCACAACGCGATCTGCGACCGGCTGCTCGCCGACTTCCCTGACTGGACCGACCAGGAACTGTTCAGCCGGGCCCGGCTGGTCAATGCCGCGCTCATCGCGAAGATCCACACGGTGGAATGGACACCGGCGATCATCAGCCATCCCACCACGAAGGTGGCGCTGCGGGCCAACTGGTTCGGCGTCGCGGGTGAACGCGTGCACCGGCTGTTCGGCCGGATCAGCAACAGCGAGGTGCTCAGCGGAATTCCCGGCGGGCCCACCGACCAGTACGGCGTGCCCTATGCGCTGACCGAGGAGTTCGTCGCGGTGTACCGCATGCACCCGCTCATCCGCGACGACTGGCAACTGCGCGCCGCGGCGGACGACGCGTTACTGCGAGACTGCACCTTCCGCGAACTGGCCGGTCCCGACGCACTCGTCCTCGCGGACAAAATCTCCATGGCCGACCTGTTCTACTCATTCGGCACACTGCCCCCGGGCCTGGTGACCCTGCACAACTTCCCGAAGTTCCTGCAGGAGTACCTCCGCCCCGACGGGCACCTGCAAGACCTCGCCGCCACCGACATCCTGCGGTCCAGGGAACTCGGGGTTCCCCGGTACAACGAGTTCCGCCGGCTACTGCACCTCGCGCCGGCGCGCGACTTCACCGAGCTCACCGACAACCCGGAGTGGGCCGCCGAGATAGAGAGCCTCTACGGGGACATCGAGCAGGTCGACCTCGAGGTGGGTATGTTCGCGGAGCGCCGCCCCCAGGGCTTCGCGTTCAGCGACACCGCATTCCGAATCTTCATCCTGATGGCGTCCCGGCGGCTGAACAGCGACCGGTTCTTCACCGAGTACTACACGCCGGCGGTATACACCCAGGCCGGCCTGGACTGGGTGCAGGACAATTCCATGGCCTCCGTCCTGCTGCGTCACTACCCTGCACTGCGCCCGGCAATGGCCGCCACGGTCAACGCATTCGAACCATGGCGAAGGACCGGGCAGTGACCGCGAGGACCGGAGCCACCATGAACGCTCGTTCGGCCAGCAAGGAGACAGCGCCGGAACACACGCCGGCGGACCTCGTGCTGGAGGGCGGCGGGGTCAAGGGCATCGCCACCGCCGGCGCGGTCACCGAGCTGGCCAGGGCCGGGTACCGGTTCGAGCGGGTGGCCGGTACCTCCGTCGGGGCGATCGCCGCCGCGGTGCTGGCAGCGCTGTCCGCCGCCGGCAAGGACGTCTCGGAGCTGCCCGCCGTCATGTCCCGGCTGGAGTTGGCCAAGGTCCCGGACCGGGGGCCGCTGTCGGTGCCGCTGGCCAACGAGACCGCCCGGCTGCTCACGCACAACGGGCTCTACAGCAGCGACTACGTGCACGGCTGGCTGCGCGACGAGCTGGCCCGGCTGAACGTGCACACCTTCGGTGACCTGCGCCGGGCCGACCCCGGCGCGGACCGCAACCTGGCGCTCGACCGGCGCTACCGGCTGGTCGTGATGGCCACCGACGTCACGCACGGCCGGTTGCTGCGCCTGCCGTGGGACTACCCTCGGCTCTACGGGCTGGACCCGGACGAGCAGCTGGTCGCCGACGCCGTGCGGATGTCGCTGTCCATCCCGCTCTACTTCGAGCCGCAGCACCTCACCGACACCCGGCGGGGTGAACGCTCTGTCATCGTGGATGGCGGGGTGCTGTCCAACTTCCCGATCGAAATCTTCGACCGCACCGACGGCGAGCGGCCGCGCTGGGAAACCATCGGGATACGGCTGTTCCCCGACCTGCCCGCCGGTCTCACCGACGTGTCACCGGTGTTCGGGCTGCCGCTGCCGCCGCCGATCCCGCTGCTCACCCGGGTGCTGGTGTCCGCCCTGGTTGGCCGGGACCAGACGCACCTCGAACAGCCCGGGGTGCGGGACCGCACAATCGCCGTCGACACGTCCGGCTTCGGGATCACCGAGTTCAGCCTCTCCGGCGAGCGCCGCGCGGAGCTGGTGGCCCGGGGCGCCAAGGCGGCACAGAAGTTCCTCGCCTCGCGGGCCTCGGCGGCCGAGGGAGCGGGAGCACGGTAGCGGGTCAGTTGAGGCCTTCGGGCACCGCGGCCGAGCGGCGCAGCAGCGCGGCGGCGACGGTCACCGCGGCGATGCCGACCGCGAGGGACAGCGTCGCAAGGTTCTGGTTCACCGCCTGGTCCAGCAGCCCAAGGCCGAGGGTGGGCACGATGGTGCCGGCGTAGGCGGCCAGGAAGTACGTCGCTGTCAGGTCCGCCCGGTGCTCCGGCGAGGCCAGCCGCTGGGTGACCGCGATGCCTCGGCGGAACGCCAGCCCGACACCGCAGCCGGCCAGCACGGTGCCCAGCACGAACAGCGGGAACGACCGCGTCCACAGCCCGGTGACGAACACGCCCACCCCGGCAACGAGGAACCCGGGCGCCAGCCACTGCGAGTGCAGCCACCTGTTCGGCGCGGCCAGCTGCGCGAGCATCGCGACGCCGAACAGCAGGCCGACCTCGCCGCCGACGACCGCCACGCTTGCCACGTGCAGCTGCTCGCGCAGGAACGACGGCACCAGCGAGGAGAACAGCCCGAACACCGCGAACGCGGCGAACACCGCGAACGCAGCGGCGGAGAACTCCCGGCGCCCGGCCCGCCCCCTCGGCACCGTCGGCCGGCGGACCGACAGCGTCGGGCGGCCGAGCCCGGCGACGGTCTCCGGGGCGAGCGCGACCGCGACGAGGCCCGGGACCAACGCCACCAGATAGACCCAGAACACCAGGTGGGTGGGGTCGGCGAAGAACTGCGCGAACAGCCCGGCGACCAGGGTGCCCAACCCGAGGCCGCCCAGGTTCGCCGCGGTCGCGATGATCGACGCCCGCCTCGGGTGCCTCGGACCGGACAGCTCCTCCAGCGCAGCCGTGGCGGTGGCGGTGACCACCCCGGTCGCCAGCCCGGAAAGCAACCGAGCGGCCAGTAGCATCTCGACGTTGCGGGCCAGCAGGAACAGCGCGGTACTCGCCGCCGCCACCAGGAGCGCGGCGGCCAGCAGCGGCCGGCGGCCCGCCCGGTCGGACATCGAGGCGAACACCAGCAGCGCGACGACCACCCCGAGCGAGTAGGTGGCGAACACCAGCGTGGTGGTGAACGGCCCGAAGCCCATCCGGGGCGCCCAGAACACGTACAGCGGCACCGGCAGCGTCCCGCCGAGCATCGCCAGCAGGTACACCACCGCCACCAGCCAGAACCCGGCCCTGGCGCGCGCTGTGTCCACGCGCTCGGTCACCGTCTAGTCCTCCCGCAGCTGGGAGCGCTGCGCCAGCAGGTACAGCAGCACGAACGACGGGATGACGAGCGCGAGCGCCACCGCGAAGATGACGGTGACCGCGACCAGCGACGCGTGCGGCGCCGCCGACTCGGACACGCTCGCGTGCGTGCCGAGCAGGTACGGGTACTGCGCGACGCCCCACCCGAGCACCAGCGCGGCGACCGCGAGCGCGGCGAGTGGCCGCAGCAACCGGGGCGCCACACGCCCGAGCAGTACCAGCGCAGCGACGCCGGCCAGCACCGAGACAACCGTCAGCGGCAGCGCGGGGCCGAGCAGCCGGGAGAACAGCCGGGGCGCGTCCGCGTGCGCCACGAACAGCCCGGCGATGCTCAGCGCGCCGATGACCCACGCGGCCAGCCACGCCCGGCGGCGACACCACCGCTCCAGCTCGTGGTCCCGCTGCTTGCGCGCGTCGGCGGTGAGGAACACGGCTCCGAGGTAGGCACACACCCCGACCGCCATCAGGCCGGTGAGCAGCGAGATCGGGTTCAGCCAGCTGGTCAGCGGGTCGCCGGCCCCGCGCGCCGGCACCCGGCCGGAGGCGATGCCGCCACCGACCGCGCCGAAGAAGAACGGCGTGATGACGGAGGACGCCGCGAACGCCACACCGCCCGGCCGCTGGTGCTCGGTGCGCGTCAGCACCTTGCGGAACGCGAACCCCGCGCCGCGCAGCACGATGCCGAGCACCGCGAAGCCCAGCGGCAGGTACAGCGTGGACATCACGGCGGCGAACGGCACGGGGAAGGCGCTCCAGAACACCACGAGGCAGTAGATCAGCCAGGTGTGGTTGGCCTCCCACACCGGGCCGATCGAATGGTCGATGAGCGCGCGCGGGGCCCTGCCGCGCTCGGCGCCGCCCGCGGTGAGGTCCCACAGGCCGGCGCCGAAGTCCGCCCCGGCAAAGATCGCGTAGGCCAGCACTCCGACCAGCAGGCCGCCGGCGACCACCTCACTCATCGCACAACTCCCCGCGCGGGCGGGTCACCGGGGCCGTAGGGCACCTCGACGGCCTCCCCGTCAGGTGCCGCCCAGCGCCTGCGCATCTCGCGCAGCACCAGGATGGCACCGACACCGACCCCGGAGTAGATCACCAGCGCGGCGATGAAGAACGCCCAGACGTTGCCCGACGTGGTCACCGCGTCCCGGGTGAGCAGCAGGCCGGTGACCGTCCACGGCTGGCGGCCCACCTCGGTAACGACCCACCCGGACTCCAGCGACACCACCGCCACCGCACCGGCCACCGCGCAGGCGCGCAGGAACCACCGGGTGGCCGGCAGGTCCCGGCGCCGCCACCAGGCGAGTGCGAACCAGCCGGCAAGGCCGAGCAGCGCGAACCCGGTCCCGACCATCGCGTCGAAGGCGACGTGCACGGTGTTGACCAGCCTCGGCGCCGGCCGCACCTCGGGGGGTATCGCGTCGAGGCCGAGGATGCGGGTGTCCGGGCGGTAGCCGGCCAGCAGCGACGCCCCGCTGGGGATGTGGAGCCCGTAGCGCACCTCGCCGTCCACGAGCACGCCGCCCAGGGTCTCCGGGATGTGCGTGCCGGTGCGCGGCAGCGCCTCGATCGAGGCGAACTTGGCCGGCTCGTGCGCGAATACCTCCCGCGCGGCCACGTCACCCATGAGTATCTGCAGCGGCATGACCACCGCGGCGGTGGTGAAGGCGATCAGGAAGCCGAGACGGTGGTAGCTGTCGCGGCGGCCCTTGAGCATCGCGGCGGCGTACACCCCGGCGACGACGAACCCGGCCACCACATAGGCGGCCAGGAACATGTGCAGCGCCTCGTACCAGAACGCGCCGTTGAAGAAGACCGCCCACGGGTCGACGTCGACGACCTGCCCGCCGCGCAGCGTGACGCCGCCCGGCTGGTTCATCCAGGCGTTCGCGGCGACCACCGACGTGGTGCCGCCCAGCCCGGAAAGGGTGACCGGCACCCCGGACCAGAAGTGTGGCCACGGGCGCATCCGCTGCCAGCCGTAGATGTAGATCGCCACGAAGATCGCCTCGAGGAAGAAGAAGATTCCCTCCACCCCGAAGGGCAACCCGTACGCCGCGCCGAACCGGCCCATCAGCCCAGGCCAGAGCAGTCCCAGCTCGAACGACAGCACAGTGCCGGTGACCGCGCCGACCGCGAACAGCACCGCGGCCACCTTCGACCAGCGTTCGGCGAGCAGCAGCGCGTCGGCGTCGCCGCGCCGGATCCCGCGATAGTTCGCCACCAGCATCAGGAAGGTGAACGCGACCCCGAACGGCACCAGCACGATGTGGAAGCCCAGCGTGAACGCCATCTGCTGGCGCGCCGGCAGCAGCTGCGGCGGATCACCACCGGCAGCCGCCACCTGCGCCACCACACTGGTGATCATTCGGTCCCCCGTCAGCTCCGGTCCGCTCGCCGTCCGCTGGCGCAACGACAACCATGATCTAGCGTGTCACCCGGACTCGGTTGCCGCCACCGACCGCGCCGCCCAGTACCAGTGCACCGACGAGCAGACCGCAGGTTGCCTGCCCGGCCCGGGTACCGAACAGCAGCGCGGTCGGCACGCCCACGGCCGCCGCGCCGAGGAAGATCGCCGCGAGCCGGTGGAACATGCTGGAGAACAACCGGCCGAACAGCACGAAGTGCACGCCGACCACGGCAGCGATCCACTCGATCAGGTACCCACTGAGCTCGAATCGGGTCAGCACCGCCACGCCACCGGCAATCGCGACCACCTCACCGGCCACGACCAGGAGATATGGCCGGGACCGGAACATCGACCCTGGCACCGCCTCGGCACCCTCGACCGAAGTGGGCTGCCCTCGGCGCAGCACCAACCGGCCGGCCAGCAGCACCGCCGTCACCACGAGCACCGCGATCGACACCAGCAACCCGGCATGCGGGGCGAGCCCGGCGGCGCCCCACAACGCCCAGGCGCAGCCGACCACGGTCGTGACCAGCAGATCGGCGAGTCGATCGTCGCGCGGGCCTGCCAGCTCCATGGTCCGATGGTAGGCACCGAAAGGCCGCTGCTACCTCGCGGGCGCCACCAGCTCGACATCCCGCGCCGCCATAGCTTTCATTGCGCTGCACGTCAGGTCGCGGTTCTAGACTCTCGTTCATGGCCGCCGACCACGTCATCGTCACGTCGACAACAGACAGCGAGCAGGCCGCCCGCTCGCTCGCCGCCGGGGCCATCGAAGCCAACCTCGGAGCTTGTGCGCAGGTGGTGGGACCGATCACCAGCGTGTATCGCTGGCAAGGCGAGGTTCACACCGACCAAGAGTGGCGAGTAGAGATCAAAACGGCCGCCGACCGTGTCACGCCACTCGTGGCGCACATCAAGTCCGCGCACAGCTACGACGTGCCGGAGATCGTCGCTACACCGATTACAGGTGGCAGCACGGTGTACCTGGCCTGGCTGGTGGACGAAACCCGGAGCTAGCCGCGCCCGGCGAAGCCATCAGTTGTTCGACCAGCTGATCCTTGATCTGCCCGCCTGCCCTCGGATCTGGGCCCGGCAGCGCCTCGGCAAGGTCCCATAACTTGTCGATAGCAAGGCTGCACTCCGTGCGAATGGCCAACGTCGCGGAACGCCGGGACAACGACTGCACCCGATCGTAATCACGTCCACGAGCGGCCGAGGTAGCGAGGTAGGCCAGAACCAGGTCGAATTGGCTGAGTCATGGAGTCATGGAGTCGTGGTCATCGCATTTGGCCGCCAATAAGCCGTGAGCAGCCCAAATAGAGATACACACTTTTCACACTTCGACCTACGGCCGGTGTGCATCGCGCTACCGTCGGTAGACCGACTGGGAGGAGCGACTCGGTGGGCGGCGCGGATAAAGATGCCGAGGGTGGAGTGGGTGCCGGCCGTGCGAACGAGGTATTGGCCGGCTTGCTTGCCCGGGCGGGGTGGACCCCGGAGAACCTTGGCGATCGGCTCAACAAGCTCGCCGTCACGCAGCGGCTGGGCCTGCATAGCCACCGTCGGTCTCCGCGCAGGTGGGTCTACGCCGAACCGGGACGACTGGCACCGCGGGTGCCCCGTGAGCCGTGGCCATCGCTTGTCTGCCACGTCCTGCACGAACGGCTCGGCGAGGTGATCACGCCCGAGGAGCTGGGATGGTCGAGCACGGGCAGCCAGTTGCGCTACGTGCCCGCTGACCAGGGGCTTGATCAAGCCTGGACCGCCGGCGGGGCCGTGCAGGCACTTGCCGATGTCGTGGATGCTGGTGGCATGGACAGGCGACACTTCCTCGCGCTGAGCGGCATCACCTTGACCTCCGCCGCCCATGAATGGCTTGGTGACCCCGCGCGGATCGCATCGGCGCTGGCGGGCAAGAGGATCGGCCACGATGTCGTCGACGATCTTGAACGGGTGGCGGAGACCAAACGTCACCTGGACGACGCGTTGGGCGGCGGGACCCTGCTGCCCTCGGTCCGGGAGGATCTCCGGTTGGTTGTCGCGATGCTGCGCAACGCCTCCTATACCGAGCAGGTCGGCCGGCGTTTGTACGCGGTCGCCGCCGAACTGGGGCGGTTAGCGGGTTGGTCGGCCTACGACTCCAACGATCACGCTGTCGCCCAGCGGTACTGGCTCGCGGCGCTGCGTGCCGCGCATACGAGCGGGGACCGGGCCGCGGGAGCGAACATTCTTGGTTTCATGAGCGTGCAGTCCGCCCCGACCGACCGGCCGCGGGATGCGGTGTTGCTCGCGGAATCCGCGCTACGCGTCGAACAGCATCTCACTCCCGCGGTGGCCGCCCTGCTGCACAGCAGGCTGGCTTTCGCCGCGGCACGCACCGGCGACGAGCCCGGATGGCGCCGCGCCCAGAACCGAGCCGAAACACTGTTCTCCCGGTCCGTCAGCGCCGATGAACCGGCATGGGTGTACTGGTTCACCGAGGCGGAGTTGGAGGGCGTTGCCGGTACCTCGCTACTGGAGTTCGGACGCCCGGCCGAGGCTGAGCCCCATCTTCGACGGGCGGTCATGCTCATCGACCCGTCGTTCGCGCGCGACCGCGCTATGTGGCTTTCCGATCTCGCGGCCGCACGTGTCGGCTCGGGAGCTGTGGAGCATGCCTGCGCAACCGCGTCCGAAGCAGCGGCCTTGATGCGCAGGCTGGAGTCACCGCGCGACCAACTCAGGCTTGCCCGTTTCCGTCGCGCCGCCGCCCCCTTCGCAACGACAAGCGCGGTTCGTGAATTCGATAGCCGCTACCGCGATCTCCTCTCCCGATCGGTGGCGTCAATGTAATTCACGGACGCCAGACGAGGTGGTGGAGTGAGAAGTCGGCCCGGATGCGGAAGGATGTCGGCGTGATCGTGTCCTCTGTCATGGCTGAACATCCCGGATGGTCCCGCGACGCGTCGGGCACGGTGTACCGGGTCGTCCGCTCCGATGCATCGGTGTGGTTGTTGACCGGCATCAGCGACCGCCGCGGCAGGGTCGAGACCCGTGCCGAGCTAGTCTCAGGCGCCGGGGCCGCACCGACCTCGGACGTGGCCGACCCCGCCGAGCTGGTCGGTCCCACCGAGATGGTCGCGCCGCTGCGTGAGTCCGGGGTGGTTGCGAGATGGCGTAACCCGAACCTTTGGGACGCGATCTCTACCGCGATCGTCCGCCAAGTAGTTCGCGCTGGTCAGGCCCGGAATCTCTACCGGAGGTTCTGCCAAGCCCACGGCGAGTTGATCGCCACTCGGTTCGGACCGAGCTGGCTGTTCCCGGACCCGGCCGTTGTGCTCGAACTACCAGACTCGGCGTTCACCGAGGCACGAATGGCGTTCAAACGTCGTCCGCTGCAAGCTGCGGCGCTCGCGATGTTGGAGTCGGGCTCGAAATGGTCGAAGCTCGACCCGATGGTCTTGATCGACGAGCTACGATCCGTGACACGCATCGGACCCTGGACCGCCAGGGCGAGCGTTGCCGATTTTTGTGGCGACTTCGCCTTGTATCCCGTTGGGGACCTGGCTGTGCGTACCTGGGCGACACGACTGGCACCGGGCCGCGCATGGCCCGAGGATGAACCTGCTTTTGCACGCGCATGGACGAAACTGAGCGGTGACCAGCTGTGTTTGTGGACATTACTTACGCTAGCTTGGGGGGCTAAACATGCCAGCAACACCAGGGCTATCGGGTCCTGACCTGCTCGATCGATTTATCGCGGGCGGTGACCTACGCCACGGCCTCGACGCAATATTTGTTAATGCGCCGCTACGCGACTATAGCCACCGCCCCAGAGTGAACGACTTCACCCTCCCTGTACTGGGCATGGGCTACCTGGCAACCTACGCCGCGTACAAAGGATTCAACGTCGGTGTCCTAGATGCCGAAGCACATGGTTTAGGCATCGACCACACCGTCGATATCTTGAACACACTCGCGCCACGATGGATTGGGTTCAACTTGTTGGCGCCCACCTATCAAATCAGTGCCCGAATAGCCGCCGGCCTGGACCCTACGATCAAAGTCATGGTCGGTGGACACCAAGCGAAAGCGATGCCCGTGGAGATCCTCACCGACCCACGTATGGCCTGCTGCGAGGCTTTGGTACTCGGCGAGGCCGAAACACGGGTAGCCGAACTACTGAGCGACCATCGACGCCGCGCCGATCTACCTGGTGTCATGTGGCGCGAACAGGACAGCCAACCCGTGACCGGCGGGCATCCTGGCAATGCTCACCACCTCGCGCCGGACATCGACGCGCTACCATTTGTCGACCGCCTATTCTTGGCGCAGGACCCCTACCACGCCGCCGGGCGGCTAGAGGCCAACATGGTCGGCGCCCGGGGCTGCCCCTACAACTGCTCTTTTTGCGGCGCCGCGGTGTCGGCGAACCCCGATGTGTCTATCCGCACGCGCGCTCCCGGCAACATACTCCTGGAGATGCACCAACTCACCGAGTCGGGGGTGACCGCATTCCGGTTCGTCGACGACCTGTTCCTCGGCGCCCGTCGAGTAATCGAAAAAATGATGGACGCGTTCACCGAGGATCGAGTCGGCGATTGGGCAGTGTGGGACGCTACCGGACGGATCAATGTCCTCGCTCGTGCCAGCGACTCCACACTGGCTACTCTCGCCGAGAACGGCCTACGCGAGGTCGCGCTCGGCATTGAATCTGGGAGCGACCGGATGCTCAAGCTGATCGACAAACGCATCGATCCCACCATGACTCGTGCTGTGGTGCGCCGACTAACCGAGCGCGGAATCGGCGTCAAAGGCTACTTTATCCTCGGTTTCCCCACGGAAACGGTCGAGGAGATCGAAGCCACCGTTCGCCTGGTGCACGAGTTATGGGAACTTACTGACCCCCTACCGGGCCAGTTCCGCGCCTCGGTGTTCGAGTACCGACCCTATCCCGGCACACCCGACTGGCATCGATTGCTGGCTACCGGCCGCTTCAGCGCACAGCAACTCACCGACTACACTGCGGTCGACCTCACCGACGCGGGGGCCGAGGAGTCCATGCGACAACGCGACGAGTTCAACTTCTCGGTCAATCTGCCCCTAGCGCACGCGCCCATCGAATACATACGCGCCCAGCTGAAGGCACTCTCGCGCGAGCAGTACAACCGCACCCGAGACTCCAGCACGAACAGCGTGTGAGTGTCTCTTACGGCGGGGTGTTCGTTAGCCTCGACGGCCCTGGCGGCGTCGGCAAGACCACCACCGCCGCCGACCTGACCCACTACCTCACAGCCCGTGGCTACACCGTCCACGCCACCACCGAACCCTCACATCACACACTCGGACAGATTGCCCGCCAGCAGAGCGACAGCTACTCCGGCTACGCGCTCGCCTGTCTCGTCGCCGCCGATCGCTACCACCACCTCGACACCGAAATCCGTCCCCACCTCGCCGCCGGGCACATCGTGATTTGCGATCGATACGTCGCCTCGTCGTACGTCTTGCAACGGATGGACCACGTCCCACTCTCGTTCATCGAGTCCCTCAACGCCGCGACCGACATACCCGATCTAGCGATCATCCTCACCGGTGACCCGGATATCAACGCCCAACGTCTGCGCGCCCGAGGCACTCACAGTCGCTTCGAAACTGAGACCTCTAGCCACACCGAGGCCGTGCTCTACCGAGACACCCTTGAACGACTCGCCGCGCGTGGATACCCGTTACTCACGGTAAACACGTCCAGCATGTCGTCCGTCCAGGTCACAGCGTTGATCGCAGACCGGCTCGCCCAACTCGCCAGCCTCCCAGAGCCGGGAAACGACACAGCGTAGTCTCCCCGGATGGCCGACCGGCACCTCATCGACGTGCACGTACTCCTGGTCCAACACGATCGCATCCTGCTCACCCAGCGCCGCGACATCGACCACCCGGCCTTCGATGGCCACTGGCACCTGCCCTCGGGCAAACTCGACGCTGGCGAGTCCGCGCTAGAAGCCGCCGCGCGAGAGGCCGAGGAAGAGGTCGGCGTCCTCATCGACCCGGCGGACCTGGTCCACGTGCACACCATCCACGTCAACGGCTCAGGCCCCGAACCCCGACTCGGCCTGTTTTTCGCAACCGAACGCTGGGCAGGCGAGCCCACCAATCGCGAGCCCGAGAAATGCTCCGCCGTCGGCTGGTTCCCCCTCGACAACCTCCCCGAGCGGCTCATCGACTACCCGGCATCCGGAATCAACGCCTATCGCAACCCCGAATCCTTCAGCGTCAAGGGCTGGCGCACACAAAACGCACGTACCACTGTCTGACTCTGAGCTATGACAAGTTAGCAACGACAAGTTAGTCCGCATGCCGCCGGCCGCTGTCGGTGAGCGCGGCCTGTAGCGCGGTATCGAAGTCCGCCACCGCTGGGGTGCTGGTCCATCTGCTCAGGGCTTTCCGGGTGCGGCGCAGCTCTTCGGCGGTATGGGCGCTGCCGGTCTCGACCGCGATCGCAAGTGCTTCCCTCGCCACCGAGGCGGCCCGCTCGACTTGACCAGCCAGTGCGGCCGCCAGCGCGACATTGGCCGCGTAGCGGCCGTGATCTCGGCGGTAGGTGGCAGGTAGCGCCGCGCGTGCCGCCGCGAACAGCTCGACGGCTTCGGCGTGTCTACCCAACTCCAGACAGGCCACGCCCCGTTGGAACAGCACCCGGTCCGGCCCGTGGAAATAGATCCACGACGGCTCGCCGCCAGGGTTCTCGGCTGCCCGCGCGGTGAGGGTTTCCGCGCGGTCCATCAGCCGGTCCACCAGGTCAGCCTCACCGGCGAGCGCGTGCCCGCGTGCCTGCTGCTGGCTGATCAACGCGAGCACACCCGGGCTGACTCCGGCGGTGTCGCGCTGGCCAGCCTTGGCCAGCGCGATCGCGCGGCGAGTGTCGCGCCGCGACCACGCCAGGTGCGACTTGAGGGACAACACCGACGTCACCATGTTTGCGTCGCCGGTCTCCTGGGCGGCATCCATGGCACGGTCGTAACGCGCCAGCGCGGCCCGGTGATCCCCGGTGTCCTCGCCCATCCAACCGAGGAACTGGCGGTACTCGCCGGCCAGCCCGACCAGCGCGGAGCCCACCGGGCCACGCGCCTGGCCGGCAAGGTCGTCGATCAAGCGGACCTCGGCGAGCACGGCAGGCAGCACGCCACGGGCGCCCACCATGTCCTCAAGGGTGCGCTGTCGAGCCAGCACAGCGCGCAGGTGCGCCACGATGGCCTGGTCAGCGCGGCGTGGACGCGCCACCACGGCCGCGAGCCGAGCGAACGCGTCGATATCGGCCGCCGAATGATCATTGTCGACAGCGGCCACCTCGACCAGCGCGGACGGTAGGACGTTGGTCGGTGCACCGCGCCGAGGCGGACGGAACCCGATTTCGGCATCGGTAGCGGCGCCGAGCACCGAGCGAAGCCCGATCCGGTAGTCCCGACCCGGCCAGCGGATCACCCCCCGCTCCAGCTTCGCTATGTAGTGGGCATCGATGGGTACTTCCCGACCCGTGCGCCGATTGACCTCGGCGGCCGCCAACTCGGCGAGCTCGGATCGGCTCAGTGGTTCTTCCGGGTACCGCGGCGAGGGGTGGGCAAGACGAGCGGCACGAAGCTCGTCGTTTGCCTGCACAGCCTCCCCCATCCCACCGAGGTCCCTGGGGATCGTTGGAGTATCCCCACGCATCCCCTTGATCTGCCTGTCGCCGACGTGCCTGAATGCCCAGAGTAGCGGGCATGCAGATCGACATAGCAGTGATCCTCGGGACGTGTGCGGCGTGAGGTTTCGAGGCGACCTTCTCACCTTCCGTGAATGGGCCAGCTACTACCTGGCCCGCTGGCGGGGATACCGCACGACACGCAAGCGCCGGCAGATGAGAAATATCGTCACGGAGGATCAGTGACCGTAGCGAGAGGACAAGCACATCCCCGCTATATCGTCGCCGAAATCAAGAATGATGGCGTCGAATTTGGCTGGACCAGCGGGGCATACACCGATCTCCGCGTCGCGCTACTGGAACTGAAGGAGGCCCGCGATGCTGGCTTGACCAGCCAACAGATCTTCGAGCTACGAGTGCACCCCTTGCTCACGCTCGGCCCAGCGTCCTCGTGAGCACTGGTCGTGTGGAGTCCAGGTGTGCACAGCAAGCAGCCTCGGCTACCTCGCGGAGTCGGAACTGGAGCCGGGGCCCGTGCTGGTTGCCAGTTTGGCCGACCATTTCTCTTCGATTCGGCCGAACCGCCAGACCGCGAGCGCGCCCAGCCAGGCCACGATGAACAGCGCGACGATGCCGTAGCCGGCGTAGTCCAGCGGGATGTCGGCGATCGCGGCCAGTGGCCCGGACTGGATACCGGCTTGGTCGGTGAGCACGCTGATCAGCTCGATGGTGCCGATGATCAGTGCGACGGCGACCGAGAGCGCGGTGATGGTGATGTTGTAGAAGACTTTGCGGACCGGTTTGGCGAACGCCCAGCCGTAGGCGGCGTTCATGAAGATGCCGTCGGTGGTGTCCATCAGGCACATGCCGGCGGCGAACAGGATCGGCAGGATCAGAACCGCGTAAAACGGCAGGTTGAACGCGGCCGCCCCGCCGGCCAACACCAGCAGGCCGACCTCGGTGGCGGTGTCGAACCCTAACCCGAACAGCACACCGATCGGGTAGATGTGCCACGCCTTGGTGACCGAGCGGGTCAGCCCGCCGAGGAAGCGGTTCATGAAGCCGCGCTTGTTGAGCTGCTCCTCCAGCTCCTGCTCGTCGTAGTCGCCCGCGCGCATCTTGGTGAACACTTTGATGATCCCGATCAGCACGACCAGGTTGAGGATGCCCAGGATCCACAGGAACACCCCGGACACCGAGGAGCCGATCACACCGGTGACCGAGTGCAGGGTGGAGTTGTCGTCCTCGACCGGCGCGGCCAGCGCCCTGACCCCGACCGAGAGCAGGAAC
>DASYBQ010000023.1:0-14384 GCA_036500625.1 Pseudonocardia sp.
GCATCTGCAGGGGCCGCGCCCGGCGGGGTGGGCTTCGTGCAGCCCATCGCCGGGTTGGGCACCGGCGCGGGGCAGGACCCGCGCGCCCAGATCACCGGTTCGCTGACCGGGGCGAGCGACACGGACAGCTTCGCGGTGCCGCTGCGGGCCGGCGACGTGCTCGGCGTGAGTGTGCAGGGCGGGGCCAACCACCTGGAGCTGCGCGACCCTGGCAACGTGCTGCGGGAGGGTTCCTCTTCGGACCGCTCGGTGTCCTACCCGACGTCCTCGCCGCTGCCCGGCGGCGGCAACGCCACGCTGGACCATGTGGCCGCCGTAACCGGAACCCACGTGCTGACCATCTCCGGCGGCACCGGCCAGTACCAGGCCACCGTGGCGATCTTCCACCAGAACAGCGCGCCGCAACGCATCTACCTGGAGTTTCGCGGGGCGTCGGTGAACACCACGATCTTCGGCGTCGACTCCGGCGGCACGCAGCCGCGCACCATGACCCCGTTGGCCGCGTTCCTGCCGCAATGGGGCCTGAGCTCGGCCGACGAGCCCGCCCTGATCCAGGCGATCACCCAGACCGTCTCGGCGAACCTGGGTGCCACCGGCGGGCCGGTGCGGGTGGACAACTCCAGCACCAACCCGGACGAGTTCGGCCAGCCGAACGTCAGCCGGCTGGTCATCGGCGGCACCCAGCAGGAAGCCGGTATCGACACGGTGGGCATCTCCCAGTCGGTGGACCCGGGCAACTTCGCCCGCGAGGAGACCGCGCTGGTGCTGCTGGACACCCTCGCCGCGCCCTCGTCCAACCCGGCCTCGCTGAACCACTTCATCGGCGCCGGCAGCGACCGGATGCGGTTCGTCGGCCACGCGATCGGCGACATCGCCTCGCACGAGGCCGGCCATTTCCTGGGCAGCTGGCACACCGACCCGGACAACGGCACCCACGACATCATGGACAGCGGTGACCTGGCGGGGGCCTACGGCTACGGCCCGGACGGCATCGGCGGCACCGCCGACGACACCACACCCCGGTTCGGCCAGGACGTGTTCAATCCCTCGGAGGGCTACACCGGCCTTGAGGACACCCGCGCCCGCACCGCCACCGGCCTCGGCGGTGCAGCCGCCGCCGGCTGATTTCAGCCGGCGGCGGCCGCACCGCTCAGATGCCACACCACGCGGGCAGCACACGCTAGAGGTCAGCCCGCTTGCGGCCGACCAGGGCGGCGTAGTGCAGCGGGGTGCGGTTGGTGGCCAGTCGGTGCTGGTAGACCTCGGAGCCGAGCACCTCGAAGGCGCCGGACCGTATCGACTCCTTGATCAACGTGGCGAAGCCCGAGTTGTCCCTGGCGGACAGGAAGTCTTCCTTGATGTTCAGCGCCACCCAGCCGCCGTCGGCGACCAGGTTGAACGCGGTGCGGAAGCAGGCCGTCGGGATGTCACCGAAACCGAGCGCCGCGATGCAGGTCAACGCGTTGAACTCGTAGCCGTCCAGCAGCTGGTGCTGCTGCGCGCTCAGTTTGGTCAGGTCCAGCACGTGGTAGTCGCGGTAGGTGTCCGGCCGGTCACGCGCCGCCGCTTTCGCGGCCGCCGCCAGGATGTCCGCGCCGACCACGCAGCCCACCCCGAGCTCACGCAGCTCCTCGCCCATGATCCCGTTGCCCGCGCCGAGGTCGAAGACCCGCAGCTCACCGGGATCCACGCCGGCCTTGGCCAGCTCGCGGCCCAGCAGCTCGCGGATGAACCGGGGCGAGTCGCAGCGCAACGTCTCATAGAACAACTGCTCATAGAGGCCCGCGACTTCGAAGATCGCAGTGTAGTCGTGGAACCGAATTTCTTTCCAGCCGTTGTCTTCCTGTATTACAAACCATTCCGCGTCTTGTTCATAGGACTGCGACGGTTCGGGCAGTGCAATTCTGTGCCGCTTGGCGTAGAAAACCGAATTCGGCTGCATCTGGGGCAATGTCGTCGATCGATCTCCTGGGGTCATTCGAAAAGATTAACACAGAAATTGGGCCCCGGCTAATTGAAGCGGATCCCGGGCTGGCCCGGTCACCTGCGGTAACGGTAGTTTCACCCGGCCTCTTGTCAAGGCACCGCTGATCAAATCAAGGTCACGCCCGGTAAATTCGGCGACAATTGTGTTATTCCGCAGGTTGCCGGCCGGTTGCCTCGGCGCGGCGCTCCGCCGGAGCCCGGCAGACCCCCGAGGGAGGAGCCTCTCTGATGCCGTCCGAGCCTCCTGCCATCCCGGCGCGACCGGTGCCCAAGGTCACCGCCCGGCCGGCTGTCCCGGCGGCCCGCCGCCGCCGCCGGCCCACCCGGGCACCGCACTCACCCCACACCGGCCACACTGTTTTCCGCGCGGTGCTGGTGCCGCGATGGTGCTCTCTCCTCGCCCGCTCTACCACGACGCAAGATATCCCTACGATTAACCCGGCTCGAGAAATCATTCCACCGCACGGGTCATCCAACGGCGCAGCGATTGTCACAACCGCCGGTTCGCGCGACGCTGGGCCGAGTGCAACAGTCAAGACCGACCACATTCCGCCGCTACCGTGTGTTGTTGGCGGTGCCGGCCGACAGGTCGACCGCCGGGCTGCTGCGCGCGCTGCGCTCCCACGCCTTCGACGCGACCATGATCCACGACGGCACCCGGGTGCTGGACGCGGTGCGGGCCGCGCCGTTCGCGGCGGTGGTGCTCGAGGCCGGGCTGCCCGGCCTGGACACTCGGGCCGTGCTCACCGGACTGGCCCACCTCGCCCCGACCACGCCGGTCGTCGCGCTGACCACCCGGGAACAGCGCGACCAGGTCGTCGCCGGGCTGCGCGGCGGGCGCGACGACTACCTGCTCACCCCGTTCGGCACCGACGAGCTGATCACCCGGCTGCGGCTGCGGGTGCGCGACCAGCAGCCGGCCGAGCCCTCGGTGGCCCGGCGCGGCGACATCACCGTGGACACCACCCTCGGGCTGGTCAGCGTGGACGGCCAGCTGGTCACCCTGACGCCCACCGAGTTCGCGCTGCTCACCATCCTGATCAGCCACCCGGACCAGGCGTTGTCCCGGGACCAGCTGACCACCATGCTGTGGCGCGACCCACCCTCCTCCAACGTGGTCGAGGTCTACATCGGCTACCTACGCCGCAAACTGGGCCCCGACCGCATCCGCACCGTGCGGGGGGTGGGGTACGTACTGGACGAATGAGCCACAGGGGGTTAGGGGCGGGCTCGTTTGGCTGCCAGGCGCTCTTCGTTGGGCCAGCGGACGTTGTGGGCCCAGCCCAGCTGCTCGAACCAGCGGATCACTCGGGCGCTGGGGTCGAGTTGGCCGCGCAGCGCGCCGTGCCGGGCGCAGGTCGGGTCGGCGTGGTGCAGGTTGTGCCAGGACTCGCCGAAGGACGGGATGGCCAGCCACCAGACGTTGCGTGAGCGGTCCCGCACGGTGAAGTCCTCGTTGCCGAACACGTGGCACACCGAGTTGATCGACCAGGTGACGTGGTGCAGCAGCGAAACGCGCACCAGGCTGGCCCAGAAGAAGGCGGTCAGCGCGCCGAACCAGGACCAGGTGAGCAGCCCGCCGAGCAGCGCCGGGACCAGCAGGGACGCCACCACCAGCCAGGTGAAGTTGCGGTCGACCCGTGCGATGTCCTTGTCGGCGACCAGGTCGGGCGCGTAGCGCTTGCGGTTGGTGCGCTCGCTGCTGAACAGCCAACCGACGTGCGCGAAGAACAGGCCCTTGGTCAGCGCCTTCCAGTCGTTGCCGAAGCGCCACGGCGAGTGCGGGTCGCCCTCGGCGTCGGAGTACTTGTGGTGGCGGCGGTGGGTGGCCACCCAGTCGATCACGCTCATCTCCAGCGAGAGGCTGCCGGCGACGGCGAGCGCGATGCGCAGCGGCCGGCGGGCCTTGAAGGAGCCGTGCGTGAAGTACCGGTGATAGCCCACCGTGACGCCGAGCCCGGTGACCACGTAGAACACCGCGAAGATCGCCGCGTCGGTCCAGCCGAGGAAGCCCGCCGACCAGGCCAGCGGTACGGCGGCCAGCACCGCGAGGAACGGCAGCACCACGAAGATCACGAGCAGCACGCGTTCCAGCGCGCTCTTCGGTTGCGGCTCGAGCTCCGGTGCTGCCTGACTGGAGGCGGCGGCTGGTGCAGCGGTCATCTGATTCCTCTGGTCGCAGGTTCGGAGCATGTCCGACTGAACGCCGTCCGACCGAACTGGGTTCGGCGAGTTAGGCTTACCTAAGAAACAGTGTAGGAGGCCGGCCGGGCAAGGACAATGAGAATGCGGCCGCGCTCACTTAGGCAAAGGTTTGCCTCCACCAATCGAGCTACCCGGGCCACAGCTGCAGTGTCGGGGGCAACGCACCCTCCCTGGTCAGCAGCCAGCGCTTGGTCTCCAGCCCACCGCCGAAGCCGCCGAGCCCGTTCGCCGCCAGCACCCGGTGGCACGGCACCACCACCGGTACCGGGTTCGACCCCATGATCGCGCCGACCCGCCGCGCCGCCCGGCCGGCACCCCGCTCAGTGGCATAGGCACCGCTGCGGACCGCGAGCTCGCCGTAGGTCACCGTCTCGCCGTAGCCGACCTGGTCGTACAGCGTGCGCAGCACCGTCTGCTGGTCACCGTGGGTGAGCCGCCAGTCGACCGGCTGGGCGAACTCGCGGCGCGACCCGGCCAGGTACTCGGCCAGCTGCCCGGCGGCCTCCGCGGTGCGCGCCGCATCGACAACCGGCGGGGTGCCCAGCCGGCGGCCCGCCTCGGCCAGCTGGGCCCGCTGCGCCGCGCCGCCCGCGCCGAAGCACACCAGGGCGAGGCCCACCTCGGTAACGCCCACGGTCAACGCCCGGACCGGGGCGGGTGCCGGCACCTGCGCCCACGCCAACCACATGCCGACCATTGTGGCCGCCCGCACCGACATTTTCCGACGGCGGCCGACAACCGGGCACACACCGCGACCGGTGCGCCGTGCGTGGTAGCCGGAGTGCCTCCCCGGGGCGGACGACGCAGCGCCGGTACCGCGCCACGCTGGACGGCGTGCACACCACTGCTGCCCCGGGCCGGCCCACCGGGCGGACCGAGCACCCCCAGCGCACTCGCAGGCCGGGCCGAGGTCGGGCGCGCAAGGTGCTGTTGCTGCTGCACCTCGTGTTCGCCGGGGCCTGGCTGGGCATGCACGTGGTGCTCGGCGTGCTGGTGTGCACCTTGTTCGTCAGCGACGACCCTCGGGTGATCTCGGTCAGCTACCGGGCACTGGTGTTGTTCGCCATATGGCCACTGCTGAGCGTGGCGTTGCTGTGCCTGCTCAGCGGCCTCGCGCTGGGCATGGTGACCAAGTACGGCGTGCTGCGCTACCGGTGGGTGGTGGTGAAGCTGGCGCTCAACGTGGTGCTGGCCGTACTGATCGCGTTCGCGCTGCCCGGTGGCCTCGAGGCGGCAGCGCTGGCCGGGCAACGGATCGCCGAGGGGGCCGCCGTCGGCGACCCGCCGCTGGACCTGCTGTTCCCGCCGATCGTGTCGACCGCCGCGCTGCTGGCCGCGTTCGTACTGTCGGTGTTCAAGCCGTGGGGCCGGTCCCGGTAGCCAGCGGGCCCCGGGTCGCGGGGCGGTTGGTGTGCGGGAGCATGGCGGGGTGCGAGGTGGGGTGTGTCGGGGGCTGCTGGCCGCTCTTGCGGTGCTCGCCATGGCCGCCGGGGCGGTGTCCTGCGGTAACGCGCCCGGCCAGCCACCCGCGCCGGCCGCGGCGGCGCCGGACGGTCTGGTGCCCAGCGCGCTGAGCGTGCCGCCGGGCCTCGGCGACCAGCCGCTGGAGCGCCCGAGACAGGTGCTGGTGCCGCCGGGCTGGCGGATGTCGGTGTGGGCCAGGGTGCCGGGTGCCCGGCTGGCAGCCTGGACTCCGGACGGCTCGCTGCTGGTCTCCGTCCCCTCCGACGGCCAGGTGCTTCGACTGACCCCTCGGGGCCGGACCGCCAGCACCTTGGTGCTGCTTTCCGGGCTGGACCAGCCGCACGGGATGGCCTTCGACGGGGACACCCTCTACGTCGCGGAAAGCACCAAGATCGACGCCTACCGCTACGCCGCCGGCGCCGCCACCGACCCGAGGACCGTGGTCGGCGGCCTGCCCGACGCCAAGAGCCCCGAGCTGGGCGGCGCCTACGCGCACGCGCTGAAGAGCGTGCTGGTCGGCCAGGACCACGCGCTCTACTTCTCCGTCGGCTCCAGCGGCAACGTCTCGGCCGACGACCGGGACGCCAACCCGCAGCGAGCCACCATCATGCGGGTGCCACCCGGTGGCGGCCCGGCGCAGGTGTTCACCCGGGGCGTGCGCAACGGCACCGGCTTGGCCGCCGCGCCGGACGGTTCGGTGTGGACCGCGGTGAACAACCGGGACAACATCAGCTACCCGTTCGACCAGCCCTACGGCGCCGCGTCCGGCTCCTCGCTCGGCGCGGTCGTCCCGGGGTACGTGGCCGACCACCCGCCCGAGGAGCTGGCCCGGCTGACCCCGGGCCGGGATCTCGGCTGGCCGTTCTGCAACCCGGACCCGGACGTGCGCCCCGGCGCGGCCGGCACCGACTACGCCTACCGGTCACCGAAGTTCGTCCCCGACCAGCAGAACAACCCGGACGGCACAAAGCTGGACTGCGCCGCGCTGCCGCCGATCGAGCGAACCTTCGGCGCGCACTCCGCCCCGCTGGGCATGAGCTTCACCGCCGAGCTGCCGGCGCCCTACCGAACGGGCGCGCTGGTGGCCGTGCACGGCTCGTGGAACCGCACGCCGCCGCGCGCCCCTGAGGTCTCGTTCTTCGGGTGGGGAGCCGGCACGCTCGGCGCGCAGCGCACCCTGGTCGGCGGGTTCCAGCTGCCGGACGGCTCGCGCTGGGGTCGCCCGGTCGCCGCCGTCGTCGGTCCGGACCACGCGGTCTACATCACCGACGACGAGGCCGGCGCCGTCTACCGACTAGGGCCCTCATGACATAGGCCACCTTGCGGCACCTCCGGGTGCGGGCCAGCCTCGGCAGGTGTGCCCGCGTTGTCCGGGCATCGCCCGCACGGGTTTACTGGCGGCCTGGTGACCGGACTGCTCCCCTGTACGACCAGACGTTGCGAAGGACCTACCAGACCATGCTGCTCGGCTCTGCCCTGGATACATCTGCGCTGCTCCCGCCGTCCCCGATGCCATTGGGTGAGGCGCAGTTCTGCGCGCCCGCCGACGGGTCCTGGTGCCCGGTGGTCTACCGGATGACCGGCATCGGCTGGCTGGCCGAGTTCGGCAGCGGCCTGATCGACGGGGCGCTGAAGACCGTGCTGATACTCGCGGTGGCGATCGTCATCCGGTTGGCGGCGCACCGCGCGATCGCCCGGGTGGCCAAGGGCGTCGGCGAGGGCCGCGCGCCCGCGTTGCTGCGGCCACTGCGCGAGCGGGCCGGCCACCGGCTGCTCGGCAGCTCGAGCACGCTGATCGAGCGGCGCCGGCAGCGGGCCGCGACGATCGGTTCGCTGCTGCGCTCCGTCGCCTCGTTCGTGATCTACGGCACCGCGTTCGTGCTGGTCCTCGGCGAGTTCGGCGTCAACCTGACGCCGATCATCGCCTCGGCAGGTGTGCTGGGCGTCGCGGTCGGCTTCGGCGCGCAGAACCTGATCAAGGACTTCCTCTCCGGCATGTTCATGATGTTGGAGGACCAGTACGGCGTGGGTGACGTGGTCGACTTCGGCCCGGCCAGCGGCACGGTGGAGACCATCGGCCTGCGGGTGTCCACGGTGCGCGACATCGAGGGCACGCTCTGGTACGTGCGCAACGGGGAGATCACCCGGGTCGGCAACTACAGCCAGCACTTCTCCATCGCGCTGGTCGACGTGCCGGTGGGCCACGGCGCCGACCTGCACCTTGCCACCGAGGTGGCCGCCCGCGCGGCCCGCGAGGCGCTCGCCGAGCCGCCGCTGGCCGACGAGCTGCTCGGCGAGGTGCAGGTGCTCGGCGTGCAGTCGGTGAACGCCGAGGGGTTGACCCTGCGGGTGACCGTGACGACCCGGCCGGGGCACCAGGTCACCGTGCGCCGGGCGCTGTCCGAGGCGGTCGCGACCGCGTTCACCGAGGCGGGTATCCCGCCTCCGGCGCGGCCCTCGGTCACCGTCGGCGCCTGACCCGGTTATCGGGCCTGGCCGGCCGGAGTGACGATCAGCACGCGCCGCCGGGTGACGGCGGCCCGGCGGCTAGACTGAGTGGACCGGCTCGACCAGAAGTACCTAAGGCCGGGCCCATCGTCGACTGTCACGCGCCGCGACCAGTTGCGTCCGCGCCGGGCACGACGACCCACTGACGTTCGGAGATTTCATGGCGGCCCGCCGCCCCACTCGTAATTCCCCCACCCCCCGCAAGACCACACCGGTCAGCTTTGCCGAGCCGGCCAACGCCGTCGAGCCGGCCAGCGCCGTCAAGTCCGGCGACGCCGCTGTGCCGGCCGATCCGGCCGGTTTCGCCGAGCTGGGCGTGCCCGCCGCGCTGGTCAGGATCCTGGCCGGCCAGGACATCACCTCGCCCCGGCCGATCCAGGCCGCGACGCTGCCCGACTCGCTGGCCGGGCGGGACGTGCTCGGCCGGGGCCGCACCGGCTCCGGCAAGACCTATGCGTTCCTGCTGCCGATGCTGGTCCGGCTGGCCGCCAGCGGCTCCGCGCGCCGGACCGGGCGGCCGCGCGCGCTGATCCTGGTACCCACCCGGGAGCTGGCCACCCAGATCGAGGTGGCGGTCGCGCCGCTGGCCGCCGCGCTCTCGCTGCGCACCCTGACCGTGTTCGGTGGGGTCGCGCACGGCCCGCAGCTGCGCGGGCTGCGCGCCGGGGTGGACATCGTGGTGGCCTGCCCCGGCCGGCTGTCCGAGCATGTGGACAACGGCGCGGCGAAGCTGGACGCGATCGAGATCACCGTGCTGGACGAGGCCGACCACATGGCCAACCTCGGTTTCCTGCCCACCGTGCGCCGGCTGCTGGACCGCACCCCGCGCGAAGGGCAGCGGCTGTTGTTCTCCGCGACCCTGGACGCCGGGGTGGACGTGCTGGTCCGCCGGTTCCTCACCAACCCGGTCACGCACAGCGTCGACTCGGAACGCTCGCCGGTGTCCACCATGGCGCACCACGTACTGCACATCGACGGCGAGGACCGACTGCCGGTGCTGGTGGAGCTGGCCGGCTCGCCGGACCGCACGCTGGTCTTCACCCGCACAAAGCACCGCGCGAAGCAGCTGGCCCGGCGGCTGGTCGCGGCCGGGGTGCCGGCGGTGGAGATGCACGGCAACCTCGCGCAGAACGCCCGCCAGCGCAACCTCGCCGCGTTCGCCGACGGTAGCGCGACCACCCTGGTCGCCACCGACATCGCCGCCAGGGGCATCCACGTGGACGACATCGCACTGGTGGTGCACGCCGACCCGCCGATCGAGCACAAGGCCTACCTGCACCGCTCCGGGCGCACCGCGCGCGGTGACGCGTCGGGCACCGTGGTGACGCTGATGACCGACGACCAGGTCGACGACGTGCGCAAGCTCGTCCGGCAGGCCGGCATCAACCCCACCACCACCAGGGTGGCCGCCGGCGGCCCGCTGCCCAGCCGGCTGGTACCCGCCGGCTCGACGGACCGTCCCCGCGCCGCCCGCCCGGCCGTCGGACCAGCCGGGCCGGCGGGTCCGGCCGCCCGCGCGGCAACCCCGCCGGCCGAGGGGCGCACCGGCGACCAGCCGGGCGGCCCACGGTCGGCCCGTGCGGAGCCGACCAACTCCCGGCACCGCCCGAGCCGGCGCGGTTCGCGAGGTGGCCGGCCGAGCGGCCGCCCGGCGGCCGCACCGCGTCACCAGGCCGCCAGCTAGGAGGGCCACTCCCCCAAGAACCCGCCGGACGGCGCGGGGTGGCTTCAGGGACGCCGGGCGTCCGTCGAAGCCACCCTCGTGCCGTTTTTGGGGTGGACTTGTTGCAGGGGAACGGGCCGGCCGAAGTTCAGAGAGCGGCGTGGGCGGTGGAGAGCAGGGAGCTGTCCACCCAGCCGGTGGTGTCGATCGCGTGGCCGCGGGCCCGGTCCAGCAGCTCGACGAGCCGGGCGCCGTGCCGGTGCACCTCGGCGGACTCGTCCGACCGGACGGCCTCAGCGAGCTGTTGCTGACTGACCTCGACCTGCTCGCGCAGTGTTACTTCGAAACCACTGGTCATGAGTGCCTCCTGATCAACCCACCAGCTCCCTAACCGAGATCAGCGCACCCATACCCGGCGAAGAGACCAACAATCAAACGACGCCACGGGCGTCCTCATTCCCGTTACCCCTATCGCCCCGAGCCCAAACCGTGCCGTTCGGGTGATGTCCATTAACCGGCAGTAACCGGACGTCGAGCGGGTCAGGCGCGCCCAGGAAGGTTCCCGAGGTTCGCCGGGTTCCCGAGGTTCGCCAGGTTCTCGAAGTTCTCGATGGCGACCGGTTCGATGCCCTCACCGGCCGGCAGCGCGAAACCGAACACCTGCGCATAGAAGGACAGCTCCGCGTCGACCGCCGCGCGAATGTTCTCCGCGCGGCGGAAGCCGTGCTGCTCGCCGTCGAACAGCAGGTACGCCACCGGCACCCCCTTGTCCCGCAGTGCCGCCACGATCACCTCGGACTGGCCGGGCGGCACCACCGCGTCCTCGCTGCCCTGCAGCACGATCAACGGCCGGGTCAACCGGTCCACGTGGTTGATCGGGGACCGCTGCGCGTAGACCTCGCGGGCCTGTGGGTACGGCCCGACCAGCCGGTCAAGGTAGCGGCTCTCGAACTTGTGCGTCTCGGCGGCCAGCGCGGCCAGGTCGGAAACGCCGTAGTGGTCGGCGCCGGCCGCGAACGGGGTATCGGCACGGGCCAGCGCGGCCAGCGTGGTGAAGCCACCGGCGGACCCACCCCGGATGCACAGTCGCGCCGGGTCGACCCGGCCCGCGTCGGCGAGCCAGCGGGCGGCGGCCAGGCAGTCCGCCACGTCGACAAGGCCCCAGTTGCCCAGCAGCTGCTCCCGGTAGGCCCGCCCGTAGCCGGTCGAGCCGCCGTAGTTCACGTCCACCACGGCGAAACCCCGGCTGGTCCAGTACTGCAGGCCCGGTGCCAGCACCGGGACGGCGGCCGCCGTCGGCCCGCCGTGGATCACCACCAGCAGCGGCGGCAGCTCACCCTCGGGAGCCCGCTGGGTCGGGTTGGTCGGCGGGTAGAGCAGCGCGTGCGCGGTGCGGACCGTGCCATCCCCGCCGTCCGGGAGTTCGCTGGGGAACGACACGTGTTGCGGCACCGAGAGGTAGCCCGGGTCCAGGTCCAGCCGGCGGGGCGGGCGCAGCGCGACGGTCCGCCCGCTGCCCGGTTCGACCAGCGCCACCTCGGGCTCCGAGGTCGGGCTGCCCGCGACGACCAGCACCGCGTCCGCGCCGGCCGCCCGGACCGTCGCGTACCACGAGAACGGCAGGTCCAGCTCGGTGACCGCGCCGCCGCGCCGGCACACCGCGAGCGCGTCGTAGCCGTCGCGCTGCCGGGCGAACACCACCCGCCCTTCGGGCAGCACCGCGTAGCGCGCCGAGCCCAGCGCCCAGGCGGGTTGGCCGATCTCGGCGTCGAGCAGCACCACCGGTTCGACATCACCGCCGGGTGGGCGGCGGTAGAGGTTCCACCAGCCGGTGCGGTCGGACAGGAACCACAGCGACCCTTCGGCGGTCCAGGACGGCTCCATGACCGACTCGCCGGGACCGCCGGCGACGACCGTCCCGGTCCTGTCCACCAGGTTCAGCACGACCAGCTCGGTCGAGTCCCATGGCATGGACGGGTGGTTCCACCGCAGGTAGGCCAGCTGGGTGCCGTCCGGTGAGAACCGGGGCGCCGCGACGAAGTCCGAGCCGGTGGCGAGCAGCTCGGGTGCCGAGGGTGCGTGCGCGGCCAACCGGACGATCTCGTTGCGCACCCGCGCCGGGCCGCCGTCGGCCGGGTGGTGCTCCCGGATGCAGGCGATCGTCGCGCCGTCCGGGCTGAGGTCGCCGTCGGCGTACCGGTCGCCGCGCGGCACCTCGGGCTCGGGTGTCAGCGGCGCCGGCTCGGCACCCGGCGCCACCCGGTACAGCCGCTGGTCGGCCCAGTTGCTGAACCAGGTGACGCCGTCGCGCACCCACCAGGCCGCGCCGCCGTACTCGTGCACGGCGGTCCGCGCGTCGAACCCTTCGGCCAGCAGCTCG
This sequence comes from Pseudonocardia sp., assembly GCA_036500625.1. GTDB lineage: Bacteria > Actinomycetota > Actinomycetes > Mycobacteriales > Pseudonocardiaceae > Pseudonocardia. The sequence goes on from DASYBQ010000023.1 coordinate 12,207, forward strand.
CGGGTGCCGCCGTCACCCGCGCGGCGTACCAGCTGGGTGCGGCCACCCTCGGACGGTCGCCCCTCCGACCACACCACATCCGCCCCGTCGGTCCGCGCCTCGGCCAGCCGCACCGCCGAGCTGACCAGCAGCTCCGAGGTGATCGGGGTGGCCCAGGACCCGTACGGCCGCTCCTCGATCGTCATGCCGGCAGCCTAGCCCGCGCCGCCCGGACACGCTGCGTAACCACCGTCCGGCTAGTTGTGCGCAACGTGTGAACGGGCACGCTCGTTATCTCATCAACTAACGATCTACCCAGCGGATCCATACAGTCGGGGGAGGCGTGGATGGTGTCTGTCGACGAGCGGCCGAGGGCCGGCAAGGCGGCTGCCGTCGAGGGACGCATCGCGCATCTTGACGAGCGGCGCCGAGTCGGCGGGCGGGTCGCCCGGGGTGGGCCCTACGAGGTCGGCGACCCCCGCGCCCCCGCGCCGGAGCGGCTGACCGACTTCGGCTCGCTGCTGGTCCCGGTCCCGCCGGGTGTGCACGCGGAGGTCCAGCGGAGGCCGAACCAGCGGACCAGCGGCGTGCACATCCAGCTGCCCGCCGGTGAGGTGCGCCTGCACGTGCTCGCCGCGCCCCGATCCGGCTCGCTGTGGGAGCAGGTGGCGCGGGAGATCTTCGCGGGTGGACCGAAGCGCACCGGCCAGGTGCACTCCGAGCGGGGGCGGTGGGGCCGCGAGGTGGTCACCGTCACCGAGGACACCGTGTGCCGCTACGTGGGGGTGGACGGGCCGAGGTGGCTGGTCTACGGGGTGGCCACCGGGCCGTTCGCCCGCTGCCGGGAGCTGGCACAGGCCCTGCGGACGATCATGCAGGACACCGTCGTGGTGCGCGGCACCGAGCCGTACCCGGTGAAGAGCGGCCTGCCGCTGAGCGCGGGCGGGCAGTCCGGCGCCGCCCGGCTGGAGCCGGCGCCCGAGGCGGCGCCCGGCGCGCCATGGCAGGGCGCGGTGGCCACCATCCCCAACCGGAAGGTGAAGCTGCGGCGCTCGCGGACCCCCGCCAAAGCGGGCACCGCCGCCGCCGCCGCCCAACCGCCGCGCCCGGTGTGGACACCGCCGGAGGAGATCGGCGCGGGCACCGTCGCGCTGCCGGCCACCCCGGCGGCGACGGTGCCGGTCCCCTCGCTGGGCGCACCGGCGATGGACGCACCGGCCGTCGCCACGGTGCCGGTCCGGGCGGTAGCCGCGCGGCATGCCGCCGGCCAGGCGGGCCGGGAGTCGTCCAACCGGTCCTCGGCGGCGACGAAAGGGCGGGAACCGGCTACCCGGTACCCGTCCGCGCGGGGCACCTCCGTGCGGGGTCTTGCCGAGCAGGGGCCGACCGGCCGGGGAGTCGCCGGCCAGGAGCTTTCCAGCTCGGGCGGCGGGCGCCCTGGCGAGCCGCAACGGTCCATCGGGCGGGACCGCTGGGCACAGTCCCGCCCGACGGCGCACTCCGCGCCCTGCACCCGCGCCCCTCGGCACCGTGCCGCCACGCCGCCGCCGCTCGGCACCCCACCCGAGGCGGACGAAATCGGCCGGCTGCACCGGCCGGGCCGGCACGGCGAACCCAGCTCGCACGGCGAACCCAGCGGGCACCGCCAGCCGAACAGACACGGCGAACCCAGCCGGCACCGCGAGCCCGGTCGGGGCGATGAGTTCGGTCGGGACGACGGACCGGGGCCACGCGGCGAGCCCAGCACTGACAATGCGGCGAGCGAGCGAGCCGAACTGCGGTTGGCCCGCCAGCGGCTGGCCGTGCTGGAGTCGGTGCTGACCGCGCTGAACCGGTACCAGGAGATCATTCCGCTGGTTGCCGGGGCGGCGAACCATCGGGCCGCGCTGGACGCGGTCCGGGACTATCTACAGGTCGACGAGATGTCCGCGCACGCGATCCTCTCGCTGCCCTGGCACCGGCTGACCCGCGAGCGGCGCCGCGCGCTGACCATCAAGCGGGACGAGATCCGCCGCTACCTGCACGCGCACGACCCGTCCTTCTTCGAGTGGCCGGCAAACTAGTACTGCAGGGCCGGTAAGGCGAGTCGCCCCTGCGAGGCTCCGGAGGAGTTCCGGCGAAGGCCGGCGCTGTGAATGTCGGCAACCAAGGGGCCGAACCCTGGTGGCGGCACCTAGAGGTGGGCACAAGCGCGCTCTT
>DASYBQ010000024.1:0-14513 GCA_036500625.1 Pseudonocardia sp.
GCAATGATGTTCCTCGCTTCCCGGCTCGGCGATGCCAACCAGCTGGCCGAACAGCTGCTCAACGAGCTGGCACAGAGCCGAGCCGCGCAAGCGCGGGCGGCCGGGCTCGCCGAGCGTCAGCACCTCGCCAGGGAGATGCACGATGTGCTCGCCCACTCCCTTTCCGGTCTCATCCTGCAACTCGAGGGCGCACGAATGCTGGTGGCCGAGGACCCGAACGACCCTCGACTCCCCCAGGCTGTGCACCGGGCCCATCACCTGGGCAAGACCGGGCTGGAAGAGGCACGCCGGGCGATCGGGACGCTGCGTGACGACCAGCTGCCCGGGCCCGAGAGCCTGGCCGCGCTGGTGGCCCAGTTCCAGCGGGACCGAGCTGTCTCGTGTCGGCTCACCGTCTCTGGTGAGCCGCACCAGCTCACTTCCGAGGCCCGCCTCGGGCTCTACCGGATCGCACAAGAAGCACTGACCAACATCACCAAGCACGCCGACCCGGAGCGGGTCGAGCTGCGCCTGGCCTACGAAGCCTCGACCACCAGTCTCACCGTCGAGGACTTCACCACGGCGCACAGCACTCGGCGACCGGCGACCGATGACAGCGGTGGCTATGGGCTCACCGGCATGCGCGAGCGGGCCGAGCTGCTCGGTGGCACGCTCAGCACCGAGCCGACGGGCGGCGGTTTCCGCGTCAAGCTGGAGGTGCCGGCGTGAGCCAGCCGATCCGGGTGCTCATCGCCGACGACCAGCGCGTGGTCCGGGAAGGACTGGCGATGGTGCTCGGGTTGCTGCAGGACGTGGACGTGGTGGGCGCTGCCTCCAACGGCGCCGAGGCGGTTGCCCTCGCCGAGGATCTGCACCCGGACGTAGTTCTGATGGACCTTCGGATGCCGCACTGCGACGGCGTCGAAGCGACTCGACTGCTGCGCGAGCGGGTGCCCGCCACGTTGGTCGTCGTGCTCACCACGTACTCCGACGACCGGTCGGTGATCGATGCGTTGCGGGCGGGGGCCCGCGGCTACCTCACCAAGGACGCGGGCGGGGCGGAGATCCGCCAAGCCCTGCGGCGCGTGCTCGACGATCACGCCGTGATCGACCCGGCCGTGCAGCACCACCTCATCGACGCCATCGCCAGCGCTCCCCCGGCACGGAGCCAGCCATCGCCCGCGCGAGCGCCGGGCGAGCTCACCCGCCGAGAGGCCGAAGTGCTGTCCCTTATCGCCTCGGGCCTTTCCAACGCCGAGATCGCCGAGCGCCTTGTCATCAGCGAGGGCACGGTCAAGAGCCACGTCAACCGGCTGCTCGCCAAAATCGAGGCGCGGGACCGCGCCCAGGCGGTTGCCTACGCCTATCAGCACGGACTCGCCTGACGAGGCCCCGGGATCGACCGCTCCCCGGAAGGCCCGGCCGAACCGGTGACCGAGCCGCCCACCGATGGCGGAACTGCCCGCTGATATGGAGATCGTCGCCTATTGCCGGGGGCCTACTGCGAGTTCTCCCATGAAGCCGTGCGACTACTGACCAGCCGAGGGCACCGCGCTTTCCGCCTGCTCGACGGGAACCTCGAGTGGCGGCTGGCCGGCAAACCGCTGTGCACCGCTGCCGCCTGAGACAGCAATCTGCCCGATCTCCGGCGAGTACTACCAGCGACCCTGAGTAGCTACGCCCGAGCGGTCAGGTGTTGGCCGGAGTATCGCTCCCGGCGCCGCGACGGCGCACGGACACCAGATCGTGGCGGTGCTCGGGAAGGGTCTGCTCGCCGGCGCCCTCGATGACGAACCCGGCGTCGGCGATCATCGCCCGGTCCTCGTCCCCTGGCCGGCCCTCCGAGGTGAGGTAGTCCCCGAGGAACAGCGAGTTGGCCAGATGCAGGCCGAGGGTCTGCATGCCACGCAGGTGAATCTCCCGGCCGCCGGCCATCCGGACCTCGACGTCTGGGAAGACGAACCGGAACAGCGCCAGGATGCGCAGGCAGCGCGCCGGGGTCAGGTCCCACCGTCCGCCAAGGGGTGTGCCCTCGAACGGGATCAGGAAGTTGATCGGTACCGAATCCGGATCCAGCTCGCGCAGTGCCAGCGCGACCTCGATGATGTCGTCGTCCGACTCGCCCATGCCGAAGATGGCTCCGGAACACGGTGAGAGACCGGCGGTCTTCGCCTCGCCGACGGTTCGGACGCGGTCGGAGAAGGTGTGGGTCGAGCAGATGTCGGCGTAGTTCTCGGCGCTGGTGTTGAGGTTGTGGTTGTAGGCGTCCGCGCCGGCCGCGCGCAGCCGGTCGGCCTGTCCGGTGTTGAGCAGGCCGAGGCATGCGCACACCTCGACGTCGGGCGCGGCGTCCTTGATCGCGGAGATGGTGCTTGCGACCCGGTCGATGTTGCGTTCGCCGGGCCCTCGGCCACTGGCGACCAGGCACACCCGTTTCGCCCCGGCGGCGATGGCACGCTCGGCGTTGCCGGCGGCTTCCTCGGCACTGATCCAGGAGTACTTCAGGATCTCGGCGTTGGACCCGAGCCGCTGGGAACAGTAGGAGCAGTCCTCCGGACACAGCCCTGACTTCATGTTCACCAGGTAGTTGAGCTTGACCCGCATCCCGAAGAAACGGCGCCGGATCCGCGACGCGGCGGCGACCACGTCCAGGATGCCGTCGTCGTGCGAGCTCAGCAGGGCCGACATCTCCTCGCGGGTCGGGATCTCACGGGCGAGGCCCTTGGCGGTCAGTGCCCCGAGAAGGTCATCGAGAGCGGTCTGCGACATACCGCCATCTTCGCGGCCTCGGCATGGAAGGGGAAACCCTGCACCCGGCCACTCGTTAGCGGGAGCGGGCCGGGACCGCTGCCGGCCGGTGCCGCTCGGCCTGGTGTCGTTTCAGCCGGACTGCGAGCATGGCAGCGCCGCACTGTCACACCGAGAGCGAAAGGTTCGACGATGAGCGAGGGCATTGCCGACATCGACATCCCGGACACTCGGCTGGTGGCCGAGGCCACCGAGCTGGTCCGCGAGGCGGCCACCCCGCCGATCTTCCACCATTCCCGCCGGGTGTACCTGTTCGGCGCGTTGCGCGGTCGGGAACAGGGACTGCGCTTCGACCCTGAGCTGCTCTACGTAGGAGCGATGTTCCACGACCTCGGCCTGACATCCCGGTACCGGCGTACCGACCAGCGTTTCGAGATCGACGGCGCCGATGAGGCTCGCCGGTTCCTGCTCGGGCACGGTATCGACGAGCAGCACGCCACGCGGGTGTGGACGGCGATCGCGCTGCACACCACGCCGGAGATCCCGCTGCACATGGAGCCGGAGATCGCCCTGGTCACCCGGGGGGTGGAGCTGGACGTACTGGGCATCGGCTACCACGCGATCAGCGACGCGCAGCGCGCCGAGGTGGTCACGGCGCACCCTCGCCCCGACTTCAAGAACCAGATCCTCGCCGCCTTCACCGAGGGGATCAAAGACCGCCCGGAGACGACGTTCGGCAACGTCAAGGCCGACGTGCTGGAACACTTCGTGCCGGGTTTCCAGCGCGGCGACTTCGTCGAAGTGATCAAGAATTCGGACTGGCCGGAGTAGTTCGCGCGGCTACGCGGGGACGGCCGGGTCCTTGCGCACGGAAGGTGTGGACAACGCCTCCAGCAACAACCCGGTGGCTGGATCGTCCACGACCCGGGCCACGTCGGCCTGGGCCACGATGCCGACCAAGCGCTGCCCTTCCAGCACCGGCAGCCGCCTGACCTGGTTGTCGACCATACTGCGCAGCACGTAGGCGACGTCTGTGTCGGCCTGAACAGTGATCGGAGTGCCCGAAGCGAGCTCGCCGGTACGGATAGTTCGTGGGTCACCGCCGACAGCGAGCACCTTCACCACGATGTCCCTGTCGGTGATCATGCCGCGTACCACGTCACCCTCGCCCAGTATCGGCAGTGCGCCGACGTCCTGCTCCGCCATCCGCACCGCCGCGTCGAACACAGTGTCGTCGGCCCGGATGGACACCGGCGCTGGTGTCATCAGGTCCTGAGCTGTAGCCATGCGTTCACTTCTCCTGTCGTGTCGTCCCAACGGTCCTGCGTCGCGTACCCGGGACGTACCTGGGCCAAAACCCTCCAGCGAGGCAGTCCCCAGCGCGTTGCTGACCACCTGGTTGTCGCGGCGGACCGAGGGCACAGCGGTGGGACCGGCAACAAACCTCGCCGAATAGCCGAGCTGCCCATAATTCTCGTCGCGACGTTGTGTTGAACGCAGGTGCCGCGAGGTGGGCAAGCGGTGTCGCCGAACTTCCACCGTGCCAGGAGCCGGTTACCCAAATGCATTGGCGACCACAATTCGACCGCTGCCGGACCCGACCTGAACAAGCCGGAAATATAGGTGGCCCACCGAATCGGGCGCGGCCTCGGTCACCGACTCGACCACAGACCGGCGCCGTGCCACAGACCCGTGCCGGTCCGAGCGCCGTCGAGCCCGCCGGCCCAGAGATGCCGCCGGCGGGTCGGGTGCCGATGCATCGACCGTACGAGTCGCCAGGCGGCGTGCTTCTCGGCGCCGAGCGGCAACCAGCGACAAACCGGTCGCGGACGCAATCACCAAAGTTTCATTAACCGCTGGGTTGTCTCCGCTTAACCGGTGGCAGCCTCGGGACTGTGGCGGGTCGGCCCGTCGGACCACTAGAAACAAGGGGCCAGCTCCCCAGCAGCGCCGATGCCTTCCGGAAAATGGAACCGGCGTCCGGCAAGCCAGGGCGGGAGGGGTCGAGGATCCGCTCGATCCCCCCGTCAATGGCGAAGGTCGGTCCGAGAGACTGGGTGCAACGCAGAGTGGCCGAGCGCCATCGTGTTGTTCCCCTCCGGGCCTCGCGGTACACGGCCGGGGCCGGTCGTCCCTGAGACAACCGGCGCCCGGCCACGCGGCCGCTCGCCTGCTCCCCAGCGACAAGCGGCAAGTTCCTGTGCTGTGGGCCCGATGTTATAAGAATATGCCGCTGACCAGTGCTTTCCGCGCTGCCACAAGCGCATCACACGACTGCCCCCGCAACGTGACCGGTTCGAGTACACGGTGGTCACGCTGTGTTCCATCGCTCCTCCACAGGGGTGGATCGCGAAACGGGGGTTGTCGGCGCGAATGCTCCGACAACCCCCGGCTTATGCCTGGCTCAGTTGGCGCTCTGCGCCTCCGCCCGGTCGCCGTGCACCTCGATCTGCCCCAGCGGGACCGAACCCTGGTCCAGTACCCGGTGTGCGGCCGGCCTCGGGTAGGGCTGAGGATGGCTAGCGACGTGCGACCTCGGCTGCTGCTGGGACTGTTGGGTGGCCTGCGGCTGGGTCTGGTGCAACCGCGCCTGAATCTGCTGCTGCGGGATGGACGAGGAGCTGAACTCCCCCGCCAGCGACTCAAGCAGACGGGCCAGCTGGCCGCGCACTTCGTCGTGCAGCGAACGCAGGCGGCTGAGCTCCTGCTCGGCGGCTTCCTGTCGGTCGCGGATGGCCTTCTCGACCTTCAGGCGCTCCTGCTCGGCGCGCGCCTGCGCGTCCTGGCGCAGCTGCTCCGCTTGGCGCTTCACCTCCGCGAGCATGCGCTCCGCCTCCTGGCGCGAGGCTGCGCCCTGCTCGGCGATCTGCCGCTCACGCTCGTCCAGCTCCACCTTGCGCTGGGCGGCCTCCTGGTCGAGCATCGCGGTCCGCGTGATCAGCGACTGCTCCACCTCGTGACGGTGCGCCTCCGCATCCGCGCGTGCGCGCTCGAGCAGGGCGGTGGCCTCCCGGGTGGCACTGGTGCGCACCTCGGCGGCCTCCTGCTCGGCGGTCCGCATCAGTTTCTCGACCCGGTACCCGAAGCCCTGCTGACCGCCGCCGTTCTGCTGACCCTCGGCGATCTGGGTGCTCTGCTGCTCGATCTGGACGCGTGCGTTGCGCAGCTCGTTCTCGGCCCAGTCGGCCCGCCGGTGCTCGCGCTGATGGGCCTGCTGAACTTCGGCCAACTGAGCGCCCATGGTGCGCACGTGGTCGTCGACCTGACGGCGGTCGTAACCGCGCCGGACAAGGTCGAACATGGTCGGCTGTGTTGGCTCCGGCTGCTGTTCAGACACGGGCGACGCCGCCACAGTTCTTAAGGGACACAAGTACCCCCGGTTCTTGGTGGTAAGGGCACAAACCGCAGGGCCCCGGGAGCCGAAATGAAACTCGACCGGCCGAACTCCAGGAACACCGGAGGCAACCATACACGGCGTCGAACGTTCGCTATCGGGACCTCCCTAGGTAACCGAGGCAATCTACTTGCTTATCAAAACATTTACCTAATGATCATCATTTTGAGATAGTTCGTTCGCCTGCCGGCCACCGAGTCAGGAGGCTCGCACTTTCGACAATAGTGGAAATTGTGACAGATGTGAATCTGTTGGTGCCCGGCGGGTGCTCAAGGCCGGGCAGGCTCACAGGGCGCCGTCGGCACGGATGCCGGAACATGGCGACCGACAGCGAGATCGCGCCAGTTGATCCCAGCGGGAGGCGTTAGATGAAGGTCGCTCCGTCCGGGCGGCAGTTCGAGATCGCGGCGGGCCGACACCAGGCGACGTTGGTCGAGGTCGGTGGCGGCCTGCGCGAGTACCGGCGCGACGGCCGGCCCGTGCTGGACGGCTACCCGGTCGAGGAGATCAGCGGCGGCGCCAGGGGCACCCCCCTGCTGCCGTGGCCCAACCGCCTCGAGGACGGCGCCTACACCTTCGCGGGGACGAGCTACCAACTACCGCTGACGGAACCGGCCAAGCACAACGCGATCCACGGCCTGTTGCGCTGGAGCAACTGGAGCCCGTGCGAGCGGGAGCACGACATGGTCGCGCTCAGCGTCCTACTGCACCCGCAGCCCGGCTATCCGTTCCCGCTCGACATCAGCATCCGGTACCAGTTGGCCGAGACCCCGACGCAGACGCGCAAAAGCGGGCTCACCGTGACCACCACCGTGACCAACCTCGGCGAAGTGCCCTGCCCGTTCGCCAGTGGCCAGCACCCGTACCTTGCCGTCGGCGCCGACCTGGTGGACGAGGCCACCCTGTGGCTGGACGCGACCTCCTGGCTGCCGACCGATACCCGAGGCCTGCCTACCGGCACCGAACCGGTGGACAACTCGCCGTTGGACTTCCGCCGGGCCAAGCCGATCGGTCGCACCAGGATCGACCACGCGTTCACCGGGCTGAACAGGGACGCCGACGGACTTGCCTGGGTGGTGCTGACCGAGCCGGGTGGGAGGTCCAGCCGGCTCTGGGCGGACCACACCTACCGGTACATCCAGCTCTATACCGGTGACACCCTGCCGGAGCGGCAGCGGCGGCGCAGCCTGGCCGTGGAGCCGATGACCAGCGCACCCAATGCCTTCCGGACCGGTGAGGGACTGGTCGTCTTGCAACCGGGCGAGCCGTTCACCAGCGAATGGGGAATCCAACCCGACTGAGCCGTGCGTCGCCACAGCGGCCGCCGCGCGCCAAGGAGCGAGATGGACGGCAACAGCACCACCGGCGAAGCTGACCGCCCGGCAAGGTTTCGGGTGCCGCCGCTGGCCGGCGCGGCGCTGCTGATGGCCATGAGCGCGGCCGGCCCGGGGTTCATCACGCAGACCGCTTCCTTCACCGTGCTCTACGGTGCCTCGTTCGGCTGTGCCGTGCTGCTCTCGATGATCATCGATGTTGCGGTGCAGCTCAACGTGTGGCGGATCCTCGGGGTCTCCGGCCAACGTGCGCAGGATCTGGCGAGCAAGGTATTCCCGGGTGCCGGCCAGGTCCTCACCGCGTTCGTCGTGCTGGGTGCGGTGGTCTTCAACATCGCCAACGTTGCCGGTGCCGGCCTTGGGCTGCACGACCTGCTGGGTGTGGACAGCAGGGTGGGCACCGCGGTCAGTGGCTGCCTGGCCATCGCGATCTTCCTGGCAAAATCGGTTTTCACCGCTTTCGACCGGTTCATGGTGCTACTCGGCCTGATCAAGATCGTGTTGATCATCGCGCTGGTCGCGGTGACCGCTCCCCCGTTGGACCAGGCGGCCATCGGCGCGGTGGCACCGGAGCGGCTGCCGCTGCTGCCGATCCTCACCCTGATCGGCGGAACCGTCGGCGGGTACATCACCTACTCCGGCGCGCACCGTTTGATCGACGACGGCATCACCGGCGCGGCGAGCGTCAAGCGGATCCACCGAGGCGCGCTCACCGGGATCCTGGTGGCCTGCGTACTGCGTATCGTGCTGTTCCTCGGGTTCTTCGGCGTGGTGGCAACCGGCGCGCACCTGGCCAACCCCGGCGACGCCGCCGGCTCCAGCTTCCTCGCCGCCTTCGGGCCGGTCGGGCTGCACCTGTTCGGCCTGGTGTTCTGGGCCGCCGGCATGACCAGCACCATGGGCAGCTCCTACACCACGGCGTCGTTCCTTCGATCCTACTTCGGGCCGGTGCGGCGCCACTTCAATCGCGCGGTGATCGCGCTGATCGCACTGGCCACGATCGTCTTCATCGCGGCGGGCCAGACCCCGCAGGCCATGCTGGTGTTCGCCGGCGCGCTCAACGGGCTGGTACTTCCGGTCGGGCTGGGCATCCTGCTCTGGGTAGGGCTGCGCCGCCGGGACCTGCTGGAGAACTACCGCTACCCCGCCGTGCTGCTCGGCACCGGCGTCGCGGCCTGGTTGTTCACCGGCTACGCCGCGGCGCAGTCCCTGACCTCCATCGGCTCGATCTTCCAGTAGGGCCAGTACGAGATTTCAGAGCTTGCGCAGCCGGACCCTGGTGACGGCGTGGTCGCGCCCCTTGCTCATCACCAGCGTGGCGCGGCCCCGGGTGGGCGCGATGTTGTGCCTGAGGTTCGGCCCGTTGATCTCATCCCAGAGTTCCTCGGCCCGCCGGCTCGCGGCCGGGCCGTCCAGGTCGGCATAGCGGCGGAAGTACGAGGCCGGATCACGGAACGCGGTCTCGCGCAGCCGCAGGAACCGGTCGATGTACCAGCGCCGTACGTCCTCGGTCGCGGCGTCGACGTAGACCGAGAAGTCGATGAAGTCGCTCACCGCGAGACTGCTCGCCCGGCCGTCCCGGCTCGACTGCGCCGGCTGCAGCACGTTGAGCCCCTCCAGCAGCAGGATGTCCGGCCGCCGCACCGTCACCCACTCATCAGCCAGGATGTCGTAGACCAGGTGGGAGTACACCGGGGCTCGGACCTCGTCCTTGCCGCCCTTGACCTCCGTGACGAACCGCAGCAGCGCACGGCGGTCGTAGGACTCGGGGAAACCCTTCCTGGCCATCAGGCCGCGCGCCTCTAGCTCGGCGTTCGGGTGCAGGAACCCGTCCGTGGTGATCAGCTCGACCCTCGGGTGGTCCGGCCAGCGGGCCAGCAGCGTACGCAACAGCCGGGCGGTGGTGGACTTCCCCACCGACACCGAGCCGGCAATGCCGATCACGAACGGCGTCCGGGCCGGCTGGCCGCCGAGGAAGCCGCGGTAGGCGCGATAGAGACGTCCGCTCTCCTGAACGTGCAGGTTCAGCAACCGGGACAGCGGCAGATAGACGTGGCGGACCTCATCCAGGTCCACCTCGTCACCGAAGCTCCTGATCTGCTCCAGCTCGTCGGCGGTCAGCGGCAGCTCGATCGACTCGCCCAGCCGCGCCCAGGAGGCCCGGTCGAGGTCGACGAACGGCGACGAGGACCGCGACCCGGTGGCTGGCTGGCCCGCGACGGTTCGGCCCGGCAGTACCCCGCTCACCTGTGACCACCCGCCCGTGCCATGGCGGAAACGTACCCGGATTCAGTATCAGGAGCAGGCCGCACCGGTGTGATCCGTGAGGCAATCCGAAGGTGTCAGGGCAGCTCTTCGGCCGGGACCTCGACGTTGAACTCCTTGTACCTGGTCGCATCCGTGGTGACCAACGGCCAGCCCCGCCGCTGCGCGCAGGCCACCGCGTGCGCGGCCTCCAGGTCGCCCGGTTCCAGCTGGCCGACCGCCCGGGCCCGATCCTCGTCGAGGTCGTCGATCACCGTGTTGGGCAGCCGAAGCAGCACCTCGAGCACCGGGTGGTACTTCTCCTCCAGCTGGGACCACGCGGCCGCTACCGCGGCGGACGGCAACACCAGCACCATGTGTTCCTCGACAACCGTCCACACCAGCGCGGCGGCATACACCGAATCTTGCGAGGCGAAAGCCATCACGGCGGACGCGTCGAGAACGCGACCGCCGATCACGCGACTTGCTGACCCGCCGAGGGAAGGCCCAGGTCTCGACGCACCGCGTCCAGCGCCTCCCTCGGAGGCCGGCCGCCGAGCACCCGCTCCAGCTCCACCAGCGCCTGGGTGCGCTCCAGCTGGCCACGCAGTGCATCAGCGACAAAGGCGGACAAACTCGCCGCGGCGCCGCTGCGCACCGCAGTGCGAGCGTTGGCCACAAGCTCAGGGGGCAGCGTGACCGTGATCCGCTCTGATCCCATGCGCCGCAGATTACCGGAGTTGGGTGCGCTCACTTCAGCCGGTACTCACGTGAGTGACGCCGAAGCCGTCCACATCACCCGACTCGAGCGTTTTGCGTGTACAGAGCACCGTGCCGCAACTCAACAGCCGTAGCGGGCGGCCAGTGCACCGGTTCCGCACCGGGTCGCAGCGACAGGAACCGCGACACCCGGTAGGTCCGAGGCTCCCCATTCGGTTCGACCTGCTCGGACCGGGCCGCGACCAGGTACCAGACACCGGCCTTGAGCACCGGGCCCAGCGGGTCCAGCTCGCGCTCCACCTCGTCACCGGACCAGCGGCGGCAGCACACCGCGATTCGGCGCCCGCCCCAGACCGCCGCCGCGATCTCGGCGAGGAAAGGAGTGTCCTCCACGTCCCGGTAGACGGTGCGGACCGACACCTCGAGCTCGGCCGCCAGCTCCGGAGCGGTCATCCGACCCCGATTCCGCAGCAACAACAGCAGCGACAGCAGTCGGCTCGCGCGCATGCCCCACAGTCTCCGGGCGATACCTGCCATGAGATGTCAGGTATGCACGAAAGCCTTGCGCCATGACGAGGCCCGAGCAGGACCTCTTCGTCCGGGCCGGTCAGGCTCTGGGCAGCGTTATCGACCAGATCGACGCCGAGCAGTCGGCCACGTACTCTCCGGCGCCACCTTCGAGGAAGGCAAGGAGCTGTTCGGCGGCCAGCCCGTCGACGGTGACCTCGCGGCGCTCTGGCGCGAGACGAACAAGGCGGCCGTCGAGAATGCGCTGGCGATGGAGCAGCCGGCGCGGCCGGTGCACCTGTCGTTCGGCGCGTTCGGCGACTTCACCGCCAAGGACTACCTACAGCAGCTGATCACCTACCACGCCTGCAGGCTTGGGACCTGGCTCGGCTGCTCGGGTTGGACGACACCCTGCCCGCCGACCTGGTCGAAGGCATGGCACGGATGTTGGCGCCGGTGCCGAGCAGTGGCGCGGGTGGGGCGTGTTCGGGTCGGCGGTGCAGGTGCCGAACGGGGCAAGCCCACGGCGGAAGCTGCTCGCGCTGACCGGCCGCGCTTCCTGACAGCCCGGCGGCGCGCGGGCGCCAGTAACCTTGCAGGCATGGCTCCCACGATTGCGCGCGCGGATCGGGTGGACCGCGCGGAACTGACCGAGTTCCTCACCCCCCGCCACCACGCCCTGCTGGTCACCACCCGCCAGGACGGTTCGGTACAGACCTCCCCTGTCACCTGCGGGGTGGACGGGCAGGGCCGCATCGTGATCTCCAGCTACCCGGCCAGGGCCAAGGTCACCAATATCCGGCGCACCGGGCGGGCATCGGCCTGCGTGGTCTCCGACGAGTGGAACGGGCCCTGGGTGCAGGTGGACGGCACGGCGGAGGTACTCGACCTGCCCGAAGCGCTGGACGGGCTGGTCGAGTACTTCCGGGGCATCTCCGGCGAGCACCCGGACTGGGACGAGTACCGCGAGGCCATGCGACGCCAAGGCAAGTGCCTCATCCGACTCACCGTCGAGCGCTGGGGCCCGATCGCCACCGGCGGCTTCCCACCGGAGCAGGCACAGGACTGAGTTAGTTAGGATGGGACTTCCCGAGGAGGTCTCCGTTCTCTCCCACGTAAGAGGCCAGCAGGTGGGCCGCCGACAATGAGCGCGCTCTGGTCGGTCCTCGGCGTGTCTGCGGTGTTGGCGCTGACCTTCGCCGCCGCGCTGTTCGTAGCGGCCGAGTTCTCCCTCACCACGCTCGAGCGCAGCCAGGTCGACGCGCACGTCAACACGGTCGGCGACCGGCGGGCACACCAGGTCCGCACCGCGCACGGCTCACTGTCGTTCCAGCTGTCCGGGGCACAGCTCGGGATCACGATCACCACCCTGGTCACCGGCTACATCGCCGAACCGGCGCTGTCGGTGCTCATCGAGCCACCGCTGCGCGCCGCAGGGTTGCCTGCCGGGGCGCTCGGTCCGGTCACCCTGACCATTGCACTAGCGGCGGTGACGGCGCTGTCGGTCGTGTTCGGCGAGCTGGTACCCAAACAGGTGGCCATCGCCAAGCCGCTGCGCACCGCCCGGGCGGTCGCCGGCCTGCAGACCTGGTTCAGCCGGATTTTCCGCTGGCTCATCGACGCGCTGAACTCTTCGGCGAACTGGCTGGTCCGCCGGCTCGGCGTCGAGCCGGCGGAGGAGTTGCGCTCGGCCCGATCACCCGACGAGCTGCGCGCGCTGGTCTCCAGCAGCGCGAAACGGGGCACCCTTGACCAGGGCACGGCGGCCCTGCTGGCCAGAGCGATCCGGTTCACCGAACGTGTCGCCGAGGATCTGATGACACCCCGGGTGCAGGTGCAGGCGCTGGAGGACACCGAGACGGTGCGCGAGCTGGTGGCCGCGTCGCTACGAACCGGGTTCTCCCGTTTCCCGGTATACCGCCGCGACCTGGACGAGGTATGCGGCGTGGTGCACGTCAAACAGGCGTTCGCGGTGCCGGTCGCCGAGCGTGCCAGCACGACCGTGGCGGAGCTGGCGCGGCCGGTGTTGACCGTGCCCGGGTCGCTGGACGGCGACGCGCTGCTCGGCCGGCTGCGCGAAGGAGAGTCGGAGATCGCCGTGGTGGTCGACGAGTACGGCGGCACCGCCGGGATCGTGACGCTCGAAGACCTGGTCGAGGAGATCGTCGGGGACGTGCGCGACGAGCACGACCCGACCGGGCCCGGCCCGGTGCGCACCTTGGGGCAGGAAGGCTGGCTCGTGTCCGGCCTGCTGCGCGGCGACGAGCTGGCCGACGCGACCGGTTTCGTGTTGCCCGAGGGCGACTACGAGACGTTGGCCGGTCTGGTGCTGGCCAAACTGGGCCGCATACCGGACGTCGGCGACTACCTCGATGTGGACGGCTGGCGGCTGACGGTGATGCGCCGGGAGCGGAACCGGATCGCCGAGCTGCGCCTTTCCCGGTCGGCTACCCCGGTGGAGGCGGACCGGTGAACGAGGTGGTGGCAATTCTGGTGTCGCTGCTGCTGCTCGGCGGCAACGCCTTCTTCGTCGGCGCGGAGTTCTCGGTGATCAGCGCACGGCGGGACCGGCTTTACGCGATGGCCGAGTCGGGCAGCGCCAGCGCGCGTGCCACGCTGCGCGCCGGGGAGCACCTGCCGTTGCTCATCGCCGGGGCGCAGCTGGGCATCACGCTGTGCTCGCTGGGCCTCGGCCGACTCGGCGAGCCCGCCGTGGCTCACCTGTTGGAGCGGCCCTTCGAGCTGCTGCGGCTGCCTGCCGCGGTGCTGCACCCGGTCGCGTTCACCCTCAGCCTCGGCATCGTGGTCACCCTGCACACCGTCATCGGGGAGATGGTGCCGAAGAACCTGGCCATCGCCGGGCCGGAGCGCGCCGCGACGATCCTGGTGCCGGCCCATTACGCCTTCTGCCGGTTCACCCGCCCGGTGCTCTCGCTGTTCACCGTGACCGCGGGCTGGGTGCTGCGCCTGCTGCGGGTGACCCCCCGCGAGGAGCTGGACAGCGCCTACACCCAGGACGAGTTCGGCGAGATGATCGCCGACTCGCGTCGGGAGGGTCTGCTCGACGACCAGGAGAGCAGCCGGCTCACCGAGACCCTCGGTTCCGCCGGGCGCACCGTTGCCGATGTGCTGGTACCGATGGACCGGGTGGTGAGCCTGCCGGTCGCTGCCACCGTGGGCGACGTCTCCTCGGCGGTGTCCCGGACCGGCGTGTCCCGGTTCCCGCTGCGGGAACGCGGCGGTCGGCTGGTCGGCTACCTACACGTGAAAGACGTACTCCCCGAGGCGGACGACCCCTCGGCGGTGGTGCCGAGGAACCGTATCCGAGGGCTGCCTGAGATTCCCTGCGACGCGCGGCTGGACGACGCGCTGGCCGCGCTGCGGCGTTCGCGGGCCCACCTGGCCAGGGTCGTCGCAGACCGGGGCGGCGAGACGGTCGGCATGGTGTCGATGGACGACCTGCTGCAGTACTACGTCGGGGCGGTGCACGACGACCCACCCGTGCCCGGCCCAGCGGAATAACCCCGGCAAGGCTCCGGCGACGAAGGCCGGGCGCCGCCGCGGACCCGTGAGTGTTGGGGGGGGGG
>DASYBQ010000025.1:0-15504 GCA_036500625.1 Pseudonocardia sp.
CAGCCGTTCGACCCGGCCGAGTTGGTGCGTCGGTGGCTTCACGACGACTGACCGGAGTTCCTTGCCCCAGTACGGCGGCTTCATGCCCACCCGAGCCACGGAGCCACTGCCTCAGCGGTGATCTGTCCGAGCCTGCTGGCCAACGCTCGGCCTACCGACGTGCCACCTCAAGCGTTGACCGGCAACGACCCCGCCGCGTTCTACCTGTCCCTGCGCAAACCCGAGCCAGCGCCACGACGCCAGGCCAACGGTAACGGCCCTCGGGAACGGTTCATCAGCACAGCGGCCATCAGGACACGGACCTGGTGGTCTATTCCCCTGCATTTAATGTGCCAGTTGGCGCCTTGCGAGCCGAGGCCCGTCTCGGGCTCCCCAACTGTGGAAACGTGTGGACAGCTGACCCATTCCCAATGGGCCGGGGGACCACCAGACTACAGACTAGGCACACAGAGGCCAGACCGAATTGGCGGTTTCGACGACACGAATAGCAGGGACTTGCGTGAATGGTGGCGGCCGCGACAGCGCCGCCACCGGAGAAAGCGCCACCACAAACGCGTCGGCAGCGTGCGAGGAATCGACCAGCCTGACGCGGCGCGGTGCGCGCCGCCGCTGATTCCACCGAAGGAAAGGGCCACGTAGTGACCGCGACTCCGTCAGCGCAGCTACCTCAACCTGATCCGGTCCGGGGCGTACCGGCCGCCACTATGTGGCTTCGCTGCTGGCAGCAGCGCGTCCGGCACGCCTTCGCGTGGCAGGAGCGGGGACCTGGCCTGGCGGCCGGTTTCGTGCTGGCGGTGTGCGGCACCCCGATCTATCCGCTGGAGGTCGACGATGACCGCCGCCGCTGTGCGGGGTGCGTGGCCGTGCTGTTGGCAGCCCAGCGCCCGGCGCCAGCTCGGTGCCCACAGCCCCCGTACAGCCTGCCTCCCCGGCTGCCCCTGGCTGTACGGACATGGCTCAGCCACCCCGGCCGACACCCCACCCCCGGTCGGTCGGGGTGGCTGAGCGCACCGTTGGACTCTGTGCGGCTCATTCGTAGCGCAGGGCCTCGATGGGGCGCAGCTTGGCGGCTCGGAAGGCGGGATAGCCGCCGGCGACAAGGCCGATGAACAGGCTGACCAGGAACGCCACCGTGATGGCGATCCAGGAGATTTGCGGTGGCCCGAAGTTGTCGGTCAGCTTCGGGATGATCTGCTGACCGGCGAACACGATGCCACTGCCGAACGTGATGCCGATCAACCCGCCGATGCCGGCCAGCACCGTCGACTCGATCAGGAACTGCATCATGATCGCGCTGCGCCGCGCGCCGATGGCCTTGCGGATGCCGATCTCCCTGGTCCGCTCGGTCACCGAGACCAGCATGATGTTCGCAACCCCGATCGCGCCGACGATCAGCGAGATGCCGGCCACCGCCACGGTGAACAGCGTCAGGAACATCAGGAACTGGCTGATCTTCTCCAGCTGGCTCTGCAGCGCGGTGACGCTGAAGTCTCGCTTGCCGGGGTCCTTGATGTTGTGCCGCTCCATCAAGACGTTGGTGACCTGATCCACCGCGGCGTCGACCTGCTCGACGCCGGTCGCCTTTGCCGCGATCGAGGTGATGGTGTCGGTGCCGCCGAGCAGGTAGGCCCGCGCGGTGCCCAGCGGCATCAGCGCGATGTCGTCGAAGTTGCCGTCGGTCTTCATCACGCCGATGACCTTGAAGTTGTACCGGCCGATCCGGATGGTGGAGTCCAACGCGGTATTCGGGTCACCGCCGAACAGCTCGGTCACCACCTCCGGCCCGAGCAGCGCGACCTTGGCCCTGGCGCGCTCCTCTGCCGCGGTGAACATCCGGCCGACCTTGACCTCCCGGTTGTTCACTCCCAGGTAGTCGGTGGTCGAGCCGAAGATCTTGCCGCGATACTGGGTGCCGGGGCCGTTGTAGATGATCCCGCTGCCGGACAGCAGCGGCGTCGCCGAGGCCACCGCCGGCGCCTTGCTCAAGATCGCGGAAAGGTCACCATCCTTGAGGTCGTGCGGGGTACCACCGCCTGGCACCGCGCCCTCGGCCTTCTGCACGATGATCGCGGTGGCCAGCGCACCGAACGTCTTGTTGAAACCGGCTTTCATGCCGTCGCCGAGGCCGACCAGCACGATGACCGCGGTGACGCCGATCACGATGCCGACCATGGTCAACGCGGAACGCAGCCGGTTCGACCGCAGCGCGCGCCACGCGATGATCAGTGCCTCGGTGAAGTTCATGCCGCCCTACACTCGTTCGGTCGATCCGCCCGCTACCCAGCATCCGGCAGCGCGGAGGGCGCGCGCATCTGTATTTAGGCGGGGGTTTGCGCTAATGGCCATCCGGCACATCGTCTGGGACTGGAACGGCACGTTGTTCGACGACTTCACCGCCGTCTACCAGGCCGCTTGCCAGCTGTTCGCCGCCAGGGGGCTGCCGGCCGTGACCGCCGAACAGTACCGGGCCGCCTACACCCGCCCGATCGACGCGTTCTACCGACGGCTGTTCGGCCGGGAGCTGACGGCGGCCGAGATGTCCGGCCTGGACGCCGACTTCCACGACGCCTACCGGCGCGCACTGCCCACCGTCGGACTGGCCCCGGACGCCAGGGCGGCGCTGGCGAGCTGGCGGGCCGGCGGCGGCAGCCAGTCGCTGCTGTCGATGTTCCGGCACGCCGAGCTGACCGCGCTGGTGGGGAAGTTCGGGCTGGCGGGGGAGTTCACCCGGATCGAAGGGCTGGTCGGGCCCGGCGGCGGGCGCAAGGCCGAGCACCTCGTCGCGCACCTTGCCGCGCTGGACGTCGACCCGGCCGAGGTCATGCTGGTCGGCGACAGCCTCGACGACGCCGAGGCCGCCGCCGAAGCCGGCGCCCGCTGCGTCCTCTACGACGGCGGCTCACACACCCGCGCCACCCTCGAATCCCACGGCGCCCCGGTAGCCGACACCCTCACGCGGGCCCTCCACCACGCCGCCGCCCGCTGGTGAGCCGGGCCCTGCCGGGGCAGGGGGAGACTTGCGGACTGGCCGGGTTGCGGGTGGGTCAGCTGGGGAGGCGGACGACGCTGACGAAGAAGTGGTCGATCTGGCGGATCGCGGCGATGAAGCCGTCCAGATCCACCGGTTTGGTGACGAACGCATTGGCGTGCAGCTGGTAGCTGCGCAGGATGTCCTCGTCGGCCGAGGAGGTGGTCAGCACCACCACCGGGATGTGCGTCAGCGACTCGTCCGACTTGATCTCCGAGAGGACGTCGCGGCCGTCCCGCCCCGGCAGGTTCAGGTCGAGCAGCACCAGGTCCGGGCAGGGCCGGTCCTGGTAGGGCGGGTCTTTGCGCAGGTAGGCCAACGCCGAGTCCCCGTCGTTGACCACATCGAGGCTGTTGTGCAGGAACTCCTCGAACGCCTCCCTGGTCAGCAGGACGTCGCCCTCGTCATCCTCGACCAGCAGCACCTTGATGGCCCGGGGCTGCGAGCTGTCCTTCGACTCCCGCAGCTCCTGCTCGGTTATCTCGATCACGGTGCGGCTCCTCGTCGGTGCGGGCCTGCTCGCTGCGGGGTTCTTCGGTGCCGCCGGGCTGTTCGCCGCCGGGCGGTTCGTGCTGTTCGGACCGTTCGGCACCGGGGTGTGCCGAGTTGGGCAGAGTGAACCAAATGGTCGTGCCGTCCTTGCGGGCGGTGTCCAACCAGATTCGCCCACCGTGGTACTCCACGATCCGCTTGGCAAGGGCCAGCCCGATGCCCGTCCCGGGATAGCTCTCCTTGCTGTGCAGCCGCTGGAACAGCACGAAAATCTTCTCCGCGAACCCGGGCGCAATGCCGATGCCGTTGTCCGCAACGCCGATCCGCCACCCGGCGGGATCCGGCTCGGCGTCGATGCGCACCTCGGCGGGCACCTCGGGGCGGCGGAACTTCAACCCGTTGCCCACCAGGTTGGTCAGCAGTTGGCGCAGCAGCACCGCGTCACCGTGCACCACCGGGAGCGCACCGACCACGATCAGGCCGTCGGCCTGCTCGCGGGCCGGTTCCAGCTCGGCGAGCACCTCGTCGGCGATCTTGGCCAGCGGGACATCGGTCAGCTCGCGGTCCGAGCGGCCCACCCTGGAGAAGTGCAGCAGCTCGTTGATCAGCCGCTGCATCCGCTGCGCGCCGTCCACCGCGAACCCGATGTACTGGTCCGCGCGGTCGTCGAGCTGACCGGCGTAGCGGCGCTGCAGCAGCTGGCAGAAGCCGGACACCTTGCGCAGCGGCTCCTGCAGGTCGTGCGAGGCCACGTAGGCGAACTGCTCGAGGTCGCGGTTGGAGCGCACCAGATCCATCGCCTGGTCGCGCAGCTCCCGCTGGGTCCGGCGCAGCTCCGCCTGGCTGGCCTCCACGGAGGCCAGCTCGCTGACGATCATGCTGCGCATCCGTTCCACATCGGTCGCGACGTGGCGCAGCTCCGGCGGCCCCTCCGGTACGCCGACGCGGTGCTCGTGGTCGCCGGCGGCCACCCGGCGGGCGTCGGCGGCCAACCTCTCGATCGGTGAGGTGACCCAGCGGCGCAACAACAGGATGGTGGCCGCGGCCGCGAGCGCGGCCAGCATCCCGCCGCCGAACAGGGTGGCCAGCTCCGCCCGCCGCGAGCTCTGCAGCCGGGCGGTGACCGCATCCCGGCGGGCGCTCAGCGTGGCGAGCAGCCGCTGGCCGCTGTCCCGTACCGTGCCGAAGCGCAGCTCCTCCTGCAGGTACGCGTCCTCGGCGGCCGGTCTGGGTCCTTGGGCGCCCACCGCGGCCAGCAGCGGGCCGGCGCCCTTGGCCCGCCAGGCGGCGATGTCGGTGGACAGCCGGTTCAGCTGGTCGCGCGCGGTCGGCTCGGCGGTGCTCAGCATGCCGCGCAGGTCGGCCACCTCGCGGTCTACCCGGTCGACGCTGAGCTGGTAGTCGGCGCGCCGGGACGGGTCGCCGGTGAGCGCGTAGCCGCGCACCGCGTTCTGCTCCTCGACCAGCGTGGTGACCAGCTCGGCGCCAGCTCGCCGCGCCGGGCCGGCGTCGTTGAGCAGCTCGTTCAGCGCGGACTCGTTGCGCCCGGCCACCAGGGACAGCAACATCAGGGCGACAACCACCCCGAGCAGCCCGATGCCGATCAACGCGGAGGCACGCTGCGCGAGCGTCCAGCCGCGGATCAGCCGACTCACCCGCACGACGGCCCCGCGTCGGCGTCCGGTCCGGGCACCGCCGCGCTCGCCTGGGTCAGGCTCGGCCGCGCCGGGACCGGGACGGGGGAGGCGCCCGGGGCCGTCCCGGTCGAGCAGGGGCCGTGCGACTGGACCTTCCCGGTCGCGGTCCCCTCGGTCCCCTCGGTCCCCTCGGTCGCCTCGGTCGCCGACCCGGCGGCCGGCACAGTTGCGCAGGACAGCAGCAGGATGGCCACGTCGTCCACCAACGGGCCGCCGTTCAGCTCCTCCGCGCGCTCCACCAGGCGGGTGGGCAGTCCGGCCAGCGCGGCGTCCCGGTGCTCGCCGAGCAACATCAGCAGCCCGGTGTTCCACAGCCGGTCCAGCTCGTCCGCCCCGGCGTAGCCGCCGCTGAAACCCTCGATCAACCCGTCGCTGTAGAGCATCAGCGACCAGCCGGTCGGCAGCTCGCTGCTCACCGACGGCCACCGCGCGTCGGGCAGCACACCCAGCGGCGGTCCGAGGCGGTGCGGGAGCTCGTGCACTTCTGGCCGCAGCAGGATCGGCGGCGGGTGGCCGGCCACCCGAACCTTCACCAGGCCCTTCCCTCGGGTGCCATCCTCGTCGTAGAGCGCGACCGTGCACACCGTGGTGAACAGCGCCGAGGCGTGCTTCTCGCTGTTGAACACCTGCTGCAGCGCGGGCAGCACCTCTGGCTCGCCCACCCCGCTGAGCACCAGCGCCCGCCAGGACACCCGCAGCAGCGCGCCCAGCGCGGCCTCGTCCGGCCCGTGCCCGCTGACGTCACCGACGATCGCGTGCACCGAGCCGTCCGGGCAGCGCAGCGCGTCGTAGAAGTCGCCGCCCAGCACCGAGCTGCGCCGGCCCGGCCGGTAGAACGGCTGCGCCTCGACAAAACTGTCGTCCAGCAGCAGCCGGGGCAGCAGGCCGCGCTCGATGCGCTCGGAGGCGGCCTGCTCCATCTGCGCCTCACGCAGCCGGATGGCGTTGCGCTCGGCGCGGCGGCGCTCCACCGAGTAGCGGATCGAGCGGGTCAGCAGCTGGCCGTCCACCGCGCCCTTGATCAGGTAGTCCTGCGCGCCCTCGGCCATCGCGGCGGCGCCGGTGCGCTCGTCGTCCAACCCGGTGAGCACGCAGATCGCGCAGTACTCCGGCGCCTGGGCGCGCAGCCGGCGCAGCGCGTCCAGCCGGTCGTCACCGGTCAGGTCGGGCAGCTGCAGGTCCAGCAGCACACAGTCCACACTGGCCAGCCAGCCGGAGTTGATCGCATCGGCCACCGTGTCCGCGACCTGCAGCTCGATCGGAGAGCCCACCTCGTCGAGCAGCTCGCGGACCAGGAACACGTCGCCGGGGTCGTCCTCGACCAACAGCACCCGGCGCACACCAGTGGGCTCCGTGGGACGAGACAACCGGACCTCCCGTGACACCGGGGCGAGTGTCGGAAAGTGTAGGCGGACCCGGTCAACCGGGTGATGATCGAGGCCCTCTTGCGCCCTCAAACCACCAACCCGGCGCCACTCTCACAGCTAAAACCCCAGCTCAGCCCTCGTGAGTGAATGGGAACGCTCCAGCGATCCTATTCACTCACGAGTCTTGACCTGGGGTTTTAGCTGCGGATGAGTTGGGTCAGTAGCGAGGTGAAGATGGTGAGGCCGTCGGCGGACGGGCCGGTGTCGGGGTCGATGGCGTGCTCGGGGTGCGGCATCAGGCCGACGATCCGGCCGCCGCGCGAGCACACTCCGGCGATGTCCCGGCTGGCGCCGTTCGGCGCGGGCGAGTCGTAGCGGAACACCACCCGGCCGTCCGCCTCCAGCTCGTCCAGGGTGCGCGGCGCGGCCGTGTAGCAGCCGTCCACGGACTTCAGCGGCACCAGGATGCGCTGGTCGGCGGTGTAGCCGGTGGACCAGGCGGTGGCGGTGTTCTCCACCCGCAGCCACAGATCGCGGCAGATGAACCGCAGGCCGGCGTTACGGGTCAGCGCGCCGGGCAGCAGGCCGGCCTCGCACAGGATCTGGAAGCCGTTGCAGATTCCCAGCACCGGCATGCCCTTGCCGGCTGCCTCGATGACCGAGCCCATCACCGGGGCGAACCGGGCGATCGCGCCGGCCCGCAGGTAGTCGCCGTAGGAGAAGCCGCCGGGCACGATGACGGCGTGCACGCCGCGCAGGTCCGCGTCGGCGTGCCACAGCGACACCGCCTCGGCGCCGGCCCGGCTGACCGCGCGCGCGGCGTCCACGTCGTCCAGCGTCCCGGGGAAGGTGATCACCCCGACCCGTGGGCTCACCGGTCCACCCTGGTGATGTGCCAGTCCTCGATGACCGGGTTGGCCAGCAGCGTGCCGGCGATCCGCCGCAGCGTCTCGTCGTCGACCGTGTCGTCAACGTCCAACTCGAACCGCTTGCCCTGGCGTACCCCGAGCACCCCGGCGAAGCCCAGTCTCGGCAACGCCCCGGCGACCGCCTGACCCTGCGGGTCGAGGATCTCCGGCTTGGGCATCACGTCCACCACCACACGCGCCATGCCGATCAGCCTACTGTCGGGCGAGGCGGTGGCCCGAGGGCACCAGATGGCGACCGCACACAGCCAGTGGTCGCCGCACACAAGGCCGGCCATGTGTGCGGCGCCTACTCGTTGTGTGCCGTCGGTCCGGTGTGTGCGGCGAGGCCGGGGGTGACCGGCGCAGGGTGGCGGCTCGCCGTCAGGCGGGCATGGCGGCTGGGTCCGGGACGGGCAGCCGGTAGGTGGCCGGGCGGGCGCCCGCTGCCAGTGCGGCGTCCACCGCCGCGAGCACGGCGGCACGGCTGGCCGAGTGGGTCAGCTCCTCGGCGGTCACCGCGATGCGCACCAACCCGCCTCGGCGCGCGGCGCGCCCGGCGGCCCGCACCAGCGCGGCGGACAGCGACCGCTGCCGCCACACGACGCTGTGCTCGGCGTGCTGCTCGGTGGAGTAGTCGGTGTTGGGCTCGGTGGGACCGGCGGGCATGCCGCCGAGGCTCAGCACCCGGCCGCGTACCAGGCGCCCCAGCTCACCGGGCTGGTCCAGCAGACGGACGCCCGCGCCGTCCGCGCAGACCCGGAAGCCGCGGCGGCGCAGCGCGCGCACGGTTCCGTCGGAGGCCAGCCAGCGCGGCGGAGCGAACACGTCCGAGGGCAGGCCGAGGTGGTCCATGGTCCGGGTGGCGGCGATCAGCCGCAGGGTGGCCTCGTGGCTGGGTAGCCCGGCGAACTCGGCGCGCCGAGGGGGCCAGCGGCGGGCACCGGGGGTGACCGTGTGGTCGAAGCCGTGCAGCACCAGCACGTCGCCGGCCCGCGTCCGCTCGCGCAGCCAGCCGATCAGCGGCGCATCCGGGCGGTGCCGGCCCCTGTGGGGGCGCGGCGGCAGCAGCCAGGACACCGGAACCAGCCGGGCGTCCAGCTGGGTGGCGAACCAGGGGTACCAGGACGGGGTCTCCGCACCGGTCAGCGACACGGACACGATCAGCGCAGCGGTCACACTTCTATGAAGCCGTACCGGAGTGACAGGCCGCTGGCCAGCGCCTGACCTCAGTGTGGCGTCTCCGTGAAAGACCCGGGACCGCGCCGAGAACATCTTGCGGCGCGCGAGCTAGCGCCAGGTCTGGCCGGTGATCCGCTGGTAGAGCTCGATATACCGGTCGCGGGTCAGCTCGGCGACGCCGGTGGGGATGGCAGGGCCGGGCGCGGTCTTGTCCCAGCCGGTGCCGGCCGCCCAGTCGCGCACGATCTGCTTGTCGAAGGACCGCTGCGGGCGGCCCGGCTCCCAGTCGTCGGCCGGCCAGTAGCGCGAGGAGTCGGAGGTGAAGACTTCGTCGCCAAGCACCAGCGAGCCGTCCGCGTTACCCACCGCGTGACCGAACTCGAACTTGGTGTCCGCCAGCAGGATGCCGTTCGCGGCGGCGACCTCGGCGCCGCGCCGGTAGAGCGCCACGGTGGTATCGCACAGCGCGGCGGCGGTGCCCGGACCGACCAGCGAGACCAGGTCGGTGAACGTGATGGCCAGGTCGTGCTCGCCCATCGGTGCCTTGGTGGACGGCGTGAAGATCGGCTCGGGCAGCCGGGAGCCGTCCACCAGCCCGTCCGGCAGCGCAACGCCGGACACCGAGCCGGACCGCTGGTACTCGAGGAGGCCGGACCCGGTCAGGTAGCCCCGCGCGACACATTCCACCGGCAGCATCTCCAGCCGCCGGCAACGGATCGCCCGGCCGGCGAACTGGGCGGGCACGTCCTCGGCGGAGACGACGTGGTTGGCGACCAGGTCGGCGGTCCTTTCGAACCACCACAGCGACAGCTGGGTCAGCAGCGCGCCCTTGTCCGGGATCGGGGTGGGCAGCACCACGTCGAACACCGACACCCGGTCGGAGGCGACCAGCAGGATGTCGCCCCGGTCGGCGTACACCTCGCGCACCTTGCCCGAGTGCAACAGCTCCACCTAATGATCTCCACGGCCGGTCGGCGTTCAGAACGGCCCGGTGCCGCCCCGGCTCAGGCTACCCAGCGCCTCGGCGCGGTCTCTCATGGCGCGCAGGTCCGCCCGGAACCGGGCGGTATCGCGGTCCTCGTTCTCCATGCCCCAGGGCAGTCGGTCGTACAGCCGGGCGGTGCGCTCGAAGTTGCGCCGCAGGCCGTACCAGAGTCCGCCGATCACGATCGCTACCAGCAGGAATAACGTCATGGCAGTATTCTGCTGTGCGCAAATTCCTGCCACCAGTGGCAGCTCTGACCGGGTTGAACAAAATCCTGCCAGTATGCTGGCGGCATGTTGCGGACGGTGGCGGCGGTGCTGGTCGACGGGGCGGCGCCGTTCGAGTTCGGCGTCATCTGCGAGGTGTTCGGCATCGACCGCACCGAGGACGGGGTGCCGCCGATCGAGTACCGGGTATGCGGGCCGAGGGCCGGTGACCCGCTGACCACCAGCGTCGGGATGCACATCGTCCCGGAGCACGGGCTGGAAGGGCTGGCCGGCGCCGACCTGGTCGCGGTGCCGGCCGCCGCCATCCGGGACAGCTACCCGCCCGAGGTGCTGGCCGCGCTGCGCGATGCCTCGGCCAGCGGGGCCACCCTGCTGTCGGTGTGCAGCGGCGCCTACCTGCTTGGCGAGGCCGGCCTGCTCGACGGGCGGCGCTGCACCACGCACTGGCGCTACGTGGCGGACTTCGCCCGCCGGTTCCGCACCGCGCTCGTCGACCCGGACGTACTGTTCGTCGACGACGGCGACGTGGTCACCAGCGCCGGCACGGCCGCCGGCATCGACGCCTGCCTGCACCTGGTGCGCCGCGAGCTGGGCAGCGCGGTGGCCACCGCGATCGCCCGCCGGATGGTGGTGCCTCCGCAGCGCGACGGCGGGCAGCGCCAGTACGTGGAGATTCCGGTGCCGGAGCGCGTGGCGGACAGCCTGGAGCCGGTGCTGCGCTGGATGCTGCAGACCCTCGACGCCGAGCACACCGTGGCCGCCCTGGCCCGCCGGGCGCGGGTGTCCGAGCGGACGTTCGCCCGCCGGTTCGCCGCCGAGACCGGCACGACACCGGCGCGCTGGCTGTCCCTGCAGCGCGTGCTGCACGCCCGCCGGCTGCTGGAGGAGACGCCGCTGAGCATCGACCAGGTCGCCGGCGAGTGTGGCTTCGGCACCCCCGCGCTGCTGCGCCACCACTTCCACCGGGTAGTCGGCGTCACCCCTACCGCCTACCGCCGTACCTTCGCCCAGAACCCGCCCCGCCCCACCCCCGAGTTTCCGTGAGTCGGGCGCCTGAGCCCGGCGAGTCGGGCGCCTCAGCACGCTGAGTCGGGCGTGCGCGCACACAGTCGGAACTCCGGACGGTGTGCCGAGAGCCCCGACTCGCGGTGCCGAGGGCCCCGACTCGCGGAACGGAGGTCTGGGGTGCGCCGGGTACCAGGCGGGTCAGCCGGCGGAGGTGCGGAAGACCGGCCAACCGATCTCGGTGCGCTACGCGGCGGTATCGTCGGTGCCGCCCAGGGGGAGGGGCTAGAGGATGGCGGCGGGGGTGTAGGCGGCGGCGTCCGGGTTGGCCTTGACCAGCTCGTCCACCATGGCGACCACCTCGTCGGTCTGCGCCACCGCCGCGCCGGTGTAGCCGCGTGGGTCGCCGAGGCCGAGAGTCCCGGGGGCAAGGCCGAGCCGGGGGTCGGCGGACAGCCGGGCAAGCAGGTCGTTCTCCGCCTGCCCCTGCTCCCGCATCGCCAGCGCGACCGCCACCGCATGCTCGGAGATCACCTCGTGCGCGGTCTCCCTGCCGACGCCGGCCCGCACCGCGGCCATCAGCACCGACGTGGTGGCCAGGAACGGCAGGTAGCGGTCCAGCTCGCGGGCGATCACCGCCGGGTAGGCGCCGAACTCGTCCAGCACGGTCAGGAACGTCTCGATCAGCCCGTCGATCGCAAAGAAACTGTCCGGCAGCGCGACCCTGCGCACCACCGAACAGGACACGTCGCCCTCGTTCCACTGGTTGCCGGCCAGCTCACCGACCATGCCCGCGTAGCCACGCAGCAGCACCGCCAGTCCGTTGACCCGTTCGCAGGAGCGGGTGTTCATCTTGTGCGGCATCGCGCTGGACCCGACCTGGCCCGGCTGGAAGCCCTCGGTGACCAGCTCCTGGCCGGCCATCAGCCGGATCGTGGTGGCCAGGCTGGACGGCCCGGCGGCGACCTGCACCAACGTGGTCAGCACGTCGTAGTCCAGCGAGCGCGGGTAGACCTGCCCGACGCTGGTCAGCACGTGGCTGAAACCGAGGTGCTCGGCGACCCGCCGCTGCAGCGCGGTCAGCTTCGCCGGGTCGCCGCCCAGCAGGTCCAGCATGTCCTGCCCGGTGCCCATCGGGCCTTTGATGCCGCGCAGCGGGTACCGCTCGGTGAGCTCGATGAGGCGCCGCCGCGCAACCATCAGCTCGTTCGCCGCGCTGGCGAACCGCTTGCCCAGCGTGGTGGCCTGCGCCGCGACGTTGTGGCTGCGCCCGGCCATCACCAGCTCGCGGTACTCCCCGGCGCGGCGCGCCAGCCGGGCCAGCACCGCCACGTTCCGGTCCGCGATCAGCTCGAGCGCACCCAGCACCTGCGCCTGCTCGACGTTCTCGGTCAGATCCCGGCTGGTCAGGCCCTTGTGTACCTGCTCGTGCCCGGCGAGGGCGTTGAACTCCTCGATCCGCGCCTTCACGTCGTGCCGGGTGACCCGCTCGCGGGCCGCGATCGAAGCCAGGTCGACCTGCTCGACCACGCGCTCGTAGTCCTCGATCGCCCGCGCCGGCACCGGCACGCCCAGCGACGCCTGCGCGCGCAGCACCGCGAGCCAGAGCCGGCGCTCAAGCACGATCTTGTGCTCGGGGGAGAACAGCCGCGCCATCTCGGCGCTCGCGTAGCGGTTGGCCAGCACGTTCGGTATCACGTCGAGCCAGCCTACGTGCCACCCCGCGCCTCGTGAGTGAAAAGGAACGCTATAGCGATCCTTTTCACTCACGACCCCCCGGGTCAGTTCTGCTCGGCGAGGGTGTCGGCGAGGGTGTCCAGTTCGTCGTCGAAGGGCGCATGGTCACCGTCGGCGGCAGAGGACACCGACAGCGAGCCGCCGTCCCGGGTGCTGCTGGTGCTGGTGCTCAGCGCGCCGCTGTTCGATATCTGCGGGCCCATCCCGCCGCCGGAAGGCGACAGCAGCACCCGCAGCACCCCGTGCGAGCCGTTGTCGTCCACCGTGATCTCGAAGCCCCGGCCGTTCGAAGGACAGCTGATCTCCTCGGACAGCGGACGCGGGGTCGCCGCACGTACCGCCGGCAGCGCGGCGGCGAGCTGGTCGAACAGCCGCTGGTCCGGCCGCCCGCAGCTGGACTGCTCGGCGCGCATCTGCGCCGGCTGCCGGGCGGCCCGGTCCTGGCTCATCGCGAACGGCTGGTCAACGTGCCCACCGGCGTTCTGGGACGCGGGCGAGGGTCCTACCAGTGCGCTCGAGCCGGGCGCGGGCGCCGGCGGGCTGAGCGCCCCGGCGCTGACCAACCCGGCGACCGCCACCACCAGCACCCCGGCGGAGATTCCCCCGGCCAGTCGCCGCCGCGCCCGCGTACCGGCCCGCCGCGAGCCGGCGAGCACGTCGGCGTGGTCGAACCCGGCCGGCGGTGCCTGCGCGGCGGCGGACTCCGCCGCGTCGTGCAGCCGCTGGCTCAGCTGGCGTTCATCCATGCCTGCTCACCCCCCAGCACCGTGCGCAGCGCGGCCAGCCCGTGCGCGGTCTGGCTCTTCACCGTGCCTTGCCGGCACCCCATCGCCTTCGCGGTGGCCGCCACGTCCAACCCCTCCAGGTACCGCAACACCAGCACCGCGCGCTGGCGGGGCGGCAGCTGGCCCAGCGCCTCGACCAACGCGTGCCGGTCGGCGACCCGCTCGGCCGGGCCGTCGGCACTGGCCGGCTCGGGTGTGTGGGACATGCTGTGCTCCCGCCGCCAGGGCCGGCGCGTCTCGTCGATCATGGCCCGGACCAGTGTGCGCCGGACGTAGGCGTGCACCGCGCGCGGCTCGCGGATCGTGTCCCACTTGCGGTGCAACGCCACGAACGCGGTCTGCGCCAGGTCGTCCGCGCGGTGCCAGTCGCCGCAGAGCAGGTAGGCATTGCGGCGCACCACGTCACGGCGGGCGCGGAAGTACTCCGCGAACGCCTGCTCAGCGTTCTGGTCCACTCGGCTCCCTCCCCGGCAAAGGGAAGACGTGCCATCGGCGGCCGCGGTTGCACCGCCCCACCGGTTATATGTCGGTCTTAATCATTTCGTTACCCCGCCGCGACTTTGTCGGAGCGGGGTGCTTCAATATCTCAGCGTGCGACCCTCCTCCCGTGCCGGGGCACGGCCCGGCCTCCGATCCGGTTCCCGAGCCGGCGCCCGCTCCGAGGGCGGGGGCACACCGGTTGATCTCCGGTCGGACACCGTCACCAAGCCCAGCAAGCAGATGCGCTCGGCGATGGCCACCTCCGAGGTCGGCGACGACGTGCTCGACGGCGACCCGACGATGGTCAAGCTGCAGGAACGGGTTGCCGGGCTGCTCGGCACCGAGGCGGCGCTCTGGGTGCCGAGCGGTTCGATGGGCAACCTCATCGCGCTGATGGCCCAGCTGCGCCGGGGTGACGCGTTCCTGGCGCCGGCCGGCACCCACGTGCTGGATGCCGAGCTGGGCAGCGCCGCGTGGCTGGCCGGCGGCATGCCGCGCCCGCTGCCGCACGACGCCGGCCCCGGCAAGATCAGCCCCGCGTCGGTGACCGCCTCGGCCGGCACCCCCGGGCCGTACTACGCCCTGCGCACCACGCTGCTGTGCCTGGAGAACACCCACATGTCGGCGGGCGGCGTGGTCACCGAGGTCGATGAGCACGCGGAGCTGGCCGCCGCCGCCCGCGCGGCCAAGCTGGCCGTGCACCTGGACGGGGCGCGGCTGTGGCACGCCTCGGTGGCGCTCGGGTTGCCGCCGGCGGCGCTGACCGTCGGGGTGGACACGGTGCAGGTGTGCCTGAGCAAGGGGCTCGGCGCGCCGGTCGGGTCGGTGGTGGCCGGCTCGGCTGAGTTCGTCGACGAGGCGCGGCGGCTGCGCAAGATGCTCGGCGGCGGGGTGCGCCAGGGCGGCGTGCTGGCCGCCGCCGGCCTGGTCGCGCTGGACAACATCGACCGGCTGGCCGACGACCACGCCAAGGCCGCCCGACTGGCGGCCGGGCTGGCCGAGCGGGGCTGGCGGGTCAATCAGCCGGCGACCAATATCGTGCTGCTGCACCCGGCCGACCTGCCCAGCACGCTGCGCCGGCTGGAGCGCGCCGGGGTGCTGGCCGGCCCGATCGGCGGTGCGATCCGGTTCGTCACGCACAGCGACGTGACCGACGCGGACATCACCGCCGTGCTGAAGCGGATCGGCGAAGTGGACGCACCCCACTCCCCACGCCCAACCCGCCGCCCCGCCTAGTACTACAGGGCCTGTTCTCGCGCGAGAACTTCCGATCGGGGACCCTTCGGGCCCGCCTCCGCAAGTTCGCCTTCGGCCCAAAGAGCGCGCTTGTGCCCACCCCGGGGTGCCGCCAGCAGGGGTTCGGCGCCCTGGTTGCCGACATTCACAGCACCGGCCTTCGCCGGAACTCCTCCGGAGCCTCGCAGGGGCGACTCGCCTTACCGGCCCTGCAGTACTAGCTCCACCCGATGCCCCGCCGGCACATTCTCCGCGAGTCGGGGCTCTCAGCACACCGAGTCGCGGTTCTCGACACGCCGAGTCATCGAGTTTGGCATCCGGCCGAGTTCCAGCCGCTGTGCGGTGTCCGGCGAGCGCGGGTCAGCTGAGGTAGCCGCG
>DASYBQ010000026.1:0-5103 GCA_036500625.1 Pseudonocardia sp.
CCTGCATAGCGATCACACCGGTACGGGGGATTGACTCCAACCACCCACGCAAAGTGCCAGCCAGGATCGCGGGGATGGGGACGGGCGTTCGAACAGTCCGCAACTGCGGAACTGCTCATATCCCCCATGAGTAACATTCACCCCGACTGTCGCTTACAGAGCGTAGCCGTTAGGGTTACACAGCGTGGACACCACGCCAATCTACGACGAGCTCCGACAAAGATCGTCACACCGCTCGGTGGACGCTCCCAAGCATCAAAACCGATCCGATGAGCCGATAAGGTCCATACCCGATCTCGCAACATTGAACGACTTGGGCGGCCGGCATCGACTCCGAACGTCAAGAGCGCAACGCGCACGCGATGCCTTACATGATCGACAGCCAGCACTTATATGACCACGATCAGGCTCGGGCCCACGACACGTCCGTAGTGGGAAAGTCGCCGACCCTTGCTCCGGCCCAGGAGCGTCGGATCGATACACGACGGGGGATCGGCGACCTTCCCACTCGTCATGTTAAGCCGACCCCCTACTCGATCAGAGACTAGGGTCAAGACGTGGCGCACGACGACACTGACAGCAGCAGTTGACCGCAACGGCCCCACTCCGGCACGGATTTCCACGTACACCACTACCGCACCCTCCCAGGTGGGCAGCACACGCGGATCGTGACAGACAGCACCGGTCAGTTTTTGGTTCCGATGGTCCAGGTTCGAATCCTGGCGGCGGAGCGGCCTTAGTTGGAGAACTCGTTGCGCTCCGCTACCAGCGCCGCGGCCACCGGCCGGCTGGTCATGGTCACCTCGGTGCCGGCGGAACCACCTCGGACGTCCATGGCGCTGGTGCACGCCCGCATGAGTGGCAGGCCACGCCTGCGGTTCTCGTGCCAGGCCGGCGGTGGGCGCCAAGTGCCGTCGTCGGCCACCTTCACCACCACCCGGCGCTGGCCGTCATTCCCCGGAATGCACTCTGCCTCGATCAGGACTTCACCCGCACGGCCCGGCGGGTAGGCATGGTCCGTCACGTTGGACACCGCCTCGCTGACCGCCAGCAGCAGGTCCTCCGCCTCCTCCTCGGGCCACTTCAGCTCGCACAGCCAGTCGCGGAACGCACGGCGCACGATGGACGGCGCGACCGCGTCAGCGGTCAGCCGTTCCCGCACCGTCTTGCTCATCGCACCGCAGCCTTCTCCCAGAAGTCGACTGCGTAATACCCCGATCCGGCGACAATCAGTCACACCACCACGTTGTTGCGGTGCCGCGGCGGCGATCGGAGGCCACCGCACCGCCGCGGCCGCTGTCGACGTCGGGTTACCGGCCTCTGGGCCTGGTGAGGAAAAGCACCTCCGTGCAGATCGGCAGGAAGCCGCTGGCACTGGCGATCCTGATGATCCGGGGATCGTGCAGCGGTGTCGACCCGAACAGCACCCCGCGCTCGGGGGTGACCGTCTTCGCGGCGGAGAGCAGCTCGCGCCCGACCCGGCCGCCGGGGCCGTGGTCCACCCGGAAGAACACCTCCCAGCGGTCACCCGGCCCGCGCCCGATCGCGAACGCGCCGGCGGAACCGGTGCTCTCGTACTGATAGGTGCGGATGTCGGTGCGGTATGCGGCCCATCCCGGATCCGGCTCGCCACCCTCGGTGATCTTTCCGCTCAGGTAGCCGGACTTCGGCGGTGCCGCCATCAGCAGGCTCACGGCCATCGGCGGGTTGCCAAGCTCGGTGGCCAACGCGCTGATCAGGTTGACCACGCCGCTGGACGGGTCCTCCCCCCGGTGGCCCGTGTCGTCGGAGTGGTGCTGGTTCACCCACGACTGGGACACGTCCGCCGCCACTACCACGTGGTGCGCGAAGGCCGCCAGTACGTCGCAGGTGCCATGTAGCTCGCCGACCGCCTCGGCCCGGCCGTCACCCGCCGGGAACTCCCCCCGAGCCGCCCGGGACAACGTCTCGATCAGCATGTGTTCGGTTGCGACAGACATTTCTCTTCACCTTTCCGCTCGCCGGCGTTCGGTGGCCCGAACCCGGTCCTCCCCGGAGCACAAGCTATGAATCTTGTCACACTCGGAGCACCCAAGCGAGCTGTCCGGCGCCATAACCCGCCGTTCCGGCGCACCTGACATGGAGGTTATTGACATCTCCGGCCAGATATGAACTAGGACGTCAGTGCGGGCACTGTCACCAGCCGCGGCCTCGACGGCGGCGCCCCAGCTTGGGCGGATGACGGTCGGCCCGAGCCGGACCGGTGGCGGGCGGTGCGGACCGCTGAGTCGGAATCTCACCCGTCCGGGTGAGCGCGTCGGCCGCGGCGCGCCGCCTCCCCTGCTCCGAGGTCACCGGTGGCGCCGCGTCCGGGCGGAGCACCGCGATCAGCTCCGCGGTGGTCACCATCCGCTCCTTGAACTCCCGGCGCTCCCGCGCGGAGCGCAGCACCCGGGTGCGTGCCGCGCCGGCCGCGCCACGCGCTCCGATGGCCGCCCTGGCCCACCAGCCGGACCGCTCGGCCCTCCGACCACCGCGCCTGCCGCCGAGGCCGCGCAGCAAGGCCGCGGCAACCAGCACGGCCGCGAGGAACAACAGCAACGTGACGGGCACGTTCACCCCGCCGATCGAGGCCAGCCTTGCGGCCGGCGCGGTGGAGGGCGGGAACAGTGTGTAATCGACCAGACCGGTACTTTCCAGGTAGTCCATATGCCGCGCGGTGACGTCGCCGGCCTCGATGGCGAACTGGCGCACCAGTTCGTTCCGCGTCCCGGAGCGGACCCCCTCCACCAGCGGCATCACTTCGCCGTACGCGGAGCGGACCAGGTTCACGAACCGCGCGTCGAAGCCGGCAGGCGCCTCGTCGGTGATCTCCGAGAGCCACACCCGCTGCTGGTCGCTTGGCTGCTCGGGCATCGGCAGCCGCAGCTGGCCGGCCACCGCGAGCAGTTGGGCATCGAGCTGAGCATCCTCGGCGGCCATCCGGCCGCCGACCTCCCGCACCGCCGGGCTGCCGGCCCGCCCCGCCGCGAGTTGACCCGCCGGGCCCTCCCACAGGTCGGCCTGCCGAATCTTGATCAGCATGTCCCGGTCGGAGGAGCTGAGCGGCCCCCACCGGGTCTGAGTGGTGTCCCCGCCGAACAGCGAGGACGGCGACTGCGGGGAGGACGGGGAGTGCCCGGCCAGCACCATCGAGACCACGATCGCGATCAGGACAGAGCCGAGCACCGCCACGCGAACGAAGCGGACCGAGGGGAGCACCAGGAACTACCTTTCGAGCTTGCCGGACATGCGGGGAGCGTGTCAGGTCAGACCATGTCGAACTGCTCGGTGTGAATCCGCGCCGGATCGATGCCTCGTTGCGCCAGCGCGGCACCCGCGCCGGCCACCATTGCGGGCGGCCCACAGAGGAAGTACTCGAACTTGCGCCGTCCGGTGCGCTGCGGCAGCACGTCGTCGAGCAGTTCCTTGTCGATGCGCCCGGACCGGCCCGCCCAGTCGCTCGGCGGGTTGGACAACACCTGCACAACTGTCAGGTTGAGCCGTGCGGCCAGATCGCCGAGCTCGTCGCGGAACAACAGGCCGTCCTCGGTGCGGGCGGCGCAGAGCAACAACACCGGGGTGGCATCGCCCCGAAACGCCATGGTGCGCAGCATGCTGATCATCGGGGTGATCCCTACGCCGGCGGCGACCAGCACCAGCGCCCTGCTGTACATCCTGTTGTCCCAGGTGAACGCGCCGTGCGGGCCATCGATCCACACCGGGTCGCCGACCCCGAGCGAGCCGATCGAGGAGGTGAAGTCGCCGACGTCACGGATGGTGAACTCGACCGACTCGGATCCCGCCGCGCACGAGGCGATGGTGAAAGGGTGCTCCTCGGCCAGTACCGAGCGCCGCACCCGGATCCAGGCGAACTGACCGGGCTCGAAGGCCAGCGTGGAGACGTCGAAACCGTGCCGGGGACGCCGGGGACCGATCACCAGCGTGTGCACGTCGTCAGTCTCGACACGAATCGCTCGCACCACATACGCGCCGCGTTTGTCCAGCATCGGGCGCCACAGCCAGCGGACGCCGAGCACGCCGAGCAGGCCGACCGCGATCACCGTCAGCGCCATCCGCAGCACCGGGTCGTCGACCAGGTGTCCCAGCCACCAGATGTGCACGCCGGTGGCCACCACGGACGTGACGCCGAGCAGGATGTGCACCCACCGCCACAGCGCGTAGCGCCGACGCACCCTGCCCCGCAGCACCGCGAGGCCGACCAGCACCACCAGCGAGACGGTCGCGATCACCGCCGCGCGGGAGGCCGTCGTTGCTTGGCGGGGGTCGAAGAGGGTGACCGCGCCCGGGTTGGCCACCAGTACCAGCATCAGGTGCAGCAGCACCATCAGCGCGACCAGCAACCCCAGGCTACGGTGCGCGCCGAGCACGCCTTCGATGCCGAGTGCCCTGGTCAGCGAGCGCAGCCGGGACGGCGCGACAACCGCCCCGACCAGCAGCCCGGTGGCCAGCAGCCCCGTCTGCACCGCCAGTTGGGAGACCAACGGGTTGTCACTGCCATTGACCAGGCTGAGAAGGGTAGGCCCGAGCAGGACTGCCAGGAAGGTGGCAGCCCAGCACAGCCGAACCAGACCGGGTCGCATGGCCGCGACTGTAGGAGGACCCTCGCGTACACCCACGCGGGATGAGAAAACGACCCACGCACTGTCGACAGCGGGCCACCGCCTAGCGCTCAGCGCCGCCCGATTAGGCCATCAGGGGGCTCCGATTGGGCCGAATGGCAGCGTGCGCCGTTCAGATTCGAGCACAGAGCGTGATAAGTCAGCGTGAGCACGACCGCTCGTCGAGATGGCACCTGCGGCCACCGCGCAGCGCCGACCCCGTTCGTGCCGTTGCCTGCCAGTACCCGGAATCTCCCGCCGCTACACACGTGCCGAGGCCCAAATCGGTTCACCCTCGACCAAATCTGGGGCCCAGGACTCTCCTAGTACTACAGGGCCGGTAAGGCGAGTCGCCCCCGCGAGGCTCCGGAGGAGTTCCGGCGAAGGCCGGCGCAGTGAATGTCGGCAACCAAAGGTCCCGAACCCTGCTGGCGGCACCCCAGGGTGAGCACAAGCGCGCTCT
>DASYBQ010000027.1:0-29283 GCA_036500625.1 Pseudonocardia sp.
GACGGTGCACGCGCCCGCGAACTCGCCGAGCACCATGTCGAAGCATTCGAACGCTCGGTCCGGGACGCGCTCTAACCGCCGCGGTCGGCGGATCGACCAGTTTCGCCCAGAAGGAAACTTGTTGCAGGGGACGGTTATGACCCATGAGACGCCACACGGGACGCCTGTGGCCGAATCTGCCGCCTCGCAGCTCGCGGGTGAGATCGACTGAGCTACCGCTTGCTGGGCATCCGTTCAAGGCCGGGGCTGGAGCTGACGTTCGGTTCGACCACTTTCTTCGAGGCGTTTGACGTCAAACAGTCGATCGCGCACGAATTCAAAGCCGCATGGTTGAATTCCGGCGGATCCATACCTGGTTGGCAAGGTTTACCGTTCCGTTCGTCGATCAGTGACCAATTCGACCCAGCTCGATTGGTGATGTCACCGGGAATAAGCACTCTGACGATCCGCCGCGACCACGGGGGCGAGCACCGGTTCGTGCTCCATGAACGGGACGGTGCCGCGGTGGCCGATGGCGGCGGCGCATCTTCCGGAGACTACGTAGGAGCAGAACCGTTCCGATCATTCGAGCGTGCCAGGTCACAAGGGCGTTTCCGACTCTGGCACTACGGCCTGACGCTCGATCCCCTCACCCTGGTCGCAACTCAACCCACCGTGGCGGTGATAGATGACCAGGTGTTCGACCAACTGTTTGCGGGTTTGGTGACGGCCAACGGCGAGGGTCGACCAGTCGGCATGCATGGTCGGAGTGATCTACCGTTCACCGCGGAGGCGATCGCCCGACTGGATCCGCGGCTGTCAGCCAACTCGTTGACCCTGTTGCGGCTGGCCTGGCGAGATCGCCAACTTCTGCTGCGCGGTTGAGCGGTTCAAGGTCACCCAGCGGGCGAACATGGCTGCCCCGCCGCTTGGTGATCGCCTCATGCTGGTCAGCGTGATCAGAGTAGTAGCTGTCGCAAGGCTTACCCCGGTTTGAGCGAACAAATCCCAGAGCAGCGGCCTCACGTGAACCAGATTGCTGAGCACCTCCACGCGTAACCCAAGCGCCAACCCGGGCCGATTGCCGGCCGCAAAGCGCCTCTTGACATGGCCAGGACGACGCGAGCAGTGTTTGTTGCGTAGAGCGATCGATGTTGCAAATTATGCAACTGGAGGTGCCGCGTGGTCGGTCCCCGGGTGGTCATCGTCGGCGCGGGAGTGGTCGGCGCCGCGCTGGCCGACGAACTCTCCGCCCGAGGCTGGGACAACATCACCGTGCTGGACAAGGGCCCGCTGCCCGAACCGGGCGGCTCGTCCTCACACGCCCCTGGCCTGGTGTTCCAGACCAGCCCGGCCAAGACGATGACCCAGCTGGCCCGGTACACGGTCCGCAAGCTCGGCGGACTGGCCGACTCCGGGCAACCCTGCTTCCTGCCGGTCGGCGGCCTCGAGGTGGCCACCAGCCAGGCCAGGCTCGCCGAGCTGCACCGGCGCGCCGGTTGGCTCGCCTCCTGGGGCGTTCCCGGCGAGGTGGTCGAGCCGGGCCGCTGCGTCGAGCTGGTGCCGATGCTGGACCGCGCACAGCTGCTGGGCGGGCTGCACGTGCCCACCGACGGGCTGGCCAAGGCGGTCCGTGCGGTGACCGCGCAGCTGAGTCGGGCGCGCGAGCGTGGCGTTCGAGTGGCCGATGGCACCGAGGTACTGGACGTGCGCACCGACGGCGGCCGGGTGACCGGGGTGCTGACCACCGCCGGTGAGCTGGCCGCCGACATCGTGGTGTGCTGCGCGGGCATCTGGGGACCCAAGGTGGCCGCCATGGTGGGATTGTCGCTGCCGCTGGTCCCGCTGGCCCACCAGCTGGCCTGGACCGGCCAGGTACCGGCGCTGGCCGGTCAGGCCGAGGAGGCGCTGCGCCCGATCCTGCGCCACCAGGACGCCGACCTGTACTACCGGGAGCAGCGCGACCGGCTGGCCATCGGCTACTACGGCCACCGGCCGATGCCGGTGAACGTCGGGGACATCCTGAGCGGGGCCGAGTCCGAGGTGATGCCCTCGGTGCAGCCGTTCACCGAGGAGGACTTCGCGCAGGCGTGGCGGCTGACCAACCAGCTGCTGCCCAGCACCGGGGACACGAAGATCGAGCGGGGCATCAACGGCCTGTTCTCCTTCACCACCGACGACATGCCGCTGCTCGGCGAGTCGCCCGACGTCGCGGGCTTCTGGGTCGCCGAGGCGGTGTGGGTGACCCACTCCGCCGGAGTGGGGCGCGCGATGGCCGAGTGGCTGGTCGACGGTGGATGCACCTCGTTCGACCTGCACGGCTGCGAGCTCAGCCGGTTCGAGGCCCACCAGCTGGCCCCGGACTACGTGCTGCGCACGGCCTGCCGCAACTTCGTCGAGGTCTACGACATCAAGCACCCCCTGCGGGCGGTGACCGGGACAGGAACACCGCGTACCAGCCCGTTCCACCGCCGGCAGACCGACCTGGGCGCCGCGTTCCTGGAGTCCTCCGACTGGGCGCGCCCGCAGTGGTACTCGGCCAACGCGGGCCTGGTCGACGACCGGGGCACCGCCACGCCGGACACCTGGGCCGCGCGGCACTGGTCGCGGATCGAGGGCGCCGAGGCGCGGCACACCCGCGAGGCCGTCGCGCTCTACGACATGACCCCGCTCAAAAGACTTGAGGTCACCGGCACCGGGGCGGCGGCGTTCCTGGACCGGATGTGTTCCGCCCCGGTGGCCAAGCCGGTCGGCTCAGTCACCTACACGCTGCTGCTCGACCCGAGCGGACGCATCCGGGGCGATGTGACCGTCGCCCGGCTGGCCACCGACCACTTCCAGGTCGGCGTCAACGGCGCGCTCGAGGAGCACTGGCTGCGCCGCCACCTACCTACCGAGCGCGGTGCCGCCCCGGTGGCGGTGCGCGACATCACCGCTGGGACCTGCTGCATCGGCTTGTGGGGGCCCCGCGCCAGGGAGGTACTGGCGCCGCTGACGCCGACCGATCTGTCCAGCGAGACCGGGCTGCGCTACTTCCGGGGCACCCGCACCCAGGTGGCCGAGCTGCCGGTCACCCTGCTGCGGCTGTCCTACGTCGGTGAGCTCGGCTGGGAGATCTACACCAGCGCCGACCTCGGGCTACGGCTGTGGGACACGCTGTTCACCGCCGGAGCTCCGCACGGGTTGATCGCCGCCGGGCGCGGCGCGTTGCAGAGCCTGCGGCTGGAGAAGGGCTAC
This sequence comes from Pseudonocardia sp., assembly GCA_036500625.1. Classification (GTDB taxonomy): domain Bacteria; phylum Actinomycetota; class Actinomycetes; order Mycobacteriales; family Pseudonocardiaceae; genus Pseudonocardia. The sequence goes on from DASYBQ010000027.1 coordinate 3,217, forward strand.
CGCGCGTTCGGTACCGACACGACCTTCGAGCACGACCCGTGGGAGGCCGGCCTCGGCTTCGCGGTGAAACCGGACAACCGCGACTTCATCGGCAGGGACGCGGTGCTGCGCCGACGCGAGGACGTGCGCAGGAGGTTGGCCTGCCTCACGCTGGACTGTGCCGGGGCCACCGTGCTCGGCAGCGAACCGGTCTACGCGGGTGACCAGTGCGTCGGCTATGTGACCAGCGCGGGCTACGGGTACACCGTAGGCGCGGGTATCGCCTACGCCTGGCTACCCGCCGAGCTCAGCGAGCCGGGCACCCGAGTGCACGTCGGCTACTTCGACGCACGCGTGGCGGCTACGGTCGCCGCCGAGCCGTTGTTCGACCCGGCGGCGAGCCGGCCACGAGCCTGAGCGCGCTGGGCGCTCCTGGGTCAGGACCGGTCGGCGATCAGTTCGCGGGCCTCCTGCTCGGTAGCCACGGCCGGTTGCGAGCCCTCCAGCGGGCGGCCGTTGCTCTCCTTCAGGAGGTACGCGCACACCGCACCGACCACGCCGGCCGCGATCAGGTAGTAACCCGGCCAGTTCAGGTCACCGCTGGCCAGCACCAGGCCGCTGACCACGATGGCGGTGGTACCGCCGAACGCCGAGACGAACAGGTTGAACGTGACGGAGAGGCCGCTGTAGCGCAGGTGCGTCGGGAACATCGCGGGCAGCGTCGACGGCGCGGTCGAGGAGAAGCACACCAGCATCAGGCCCATCACCAGCAGCCCGAGGAACGTGGTGAACAAGCTGCCGGCGCGCAACAGCAGCACCGAGGGCAACCCCAGCACGACCAGGGCGGCGGCCCCGATCAGCAGCATCGGCCGGCGGCCGAGCCGGTCGCTGAGCCGGCCGAGGAACGTGATGACCACCATCAGGATGATCAGCACCGCGATCTGCAGCAGCTGCGACGCGGTCTCGCTGATGCCGTGCTCTCCCTTGGAAGGCAGCGTCTCGGTCAGATAGGTCGGCACGTAGCTGGTCAGCATGTAGTTGGTGACGTTCCAGGCGACGATGATGCCGCCGGCCAGCAGCATGGTGCGCCAGTGGTCGGCGAAGACCCCGCGCAGTGCCTCCTTTGCGGTGGGGCCCTGGTGCTCCTCGGAGGAGGCCAGCATCTGCTCGAACGCGGGAGTCTCCTCCAGCTTCGTCCGCAGGTAGACACCGGCGACGCCGAGCGGCAGCGCGAGCAGGAACGGCAGCCGCCAACCCCAGGAGACCATCTGGTCCGGGGACAGCGCCGTGGTCAGGACGGTGACCAGGGTGGCGCCAAGCGCATAGCCGGTCAGCGTGCCGAACTCCAGCCAGCTGCCGAAGAAACCGCGCCGGCGGTCCGCGCTGTACTCGGCGATGAACGTCATCGCGCCGCCGTACTCCCCGCCGGTGGAAAGGCCCTGGATGAGGCGCACCAGCAGCACCAGCAGTGGGGCGGCTATCCCGATGGCCGCATAGCTGGGCAACAGCCCGAGCACCGTGGTACCGGCCGCCATCATGATCACCGTGATGGCCAGCACCTTGGTCCGGCCGATGCGGTCGCCCAGCGGCCCGAAGATGAACCCGCCGAGCGGGCGGACCAGGAACGACACCGCGAACACGCCGAACGTGTAGATCACCGCGACGGACTTGGGCAGCCCGGAGAAGAACACCTTCTCGATTGTCGGCACCAGGTATGCGTAAACGCCGAAGTCGTACCACTCAGTTACGTTGCCGATTGCCGCGGCGGCCACCGCCCGCCGCATCGTCTTGTCGTCGGTGATCGTCACACCTTCGAAGTCCTCTGGCCCGCTGTGCTCCACGTTTCCCCTCCCCTGGACGCGCCTGCGAAGATCAGACACGTTAACTCCGCGCGCTCTTGAACGCCGGACGGGGCGGCCCTGTCGCGGCAAATCCCTATCCTGCACACGATTACGGAAGGTGATGACCATCGAGGCACAGCCGAAGCCACCGGCAACCCGGATACCGGGCCTGCTCGCCATCCGCCAGTACGTCGGCCACGCCCCGGACGCCGCGGTGATGCTGCTGGAGCTGCGTGCCTACTCGCAGGGCTGCCTGTTGGAGTTCGTCTCGGTGTGCCGCGCGCCCTCGGGCGAGCACGGCACACCCCGGTTCGACGTGCACCTCGCGGACGGCACGGTCGCCGGGACCGGTCGCACGGTGTGCCGTCTCGACGACCCGATATCCCTCGCGGCCCGGCTGTGGATCTCCCCGTTGCCACCGGTCGAGGGATTCACCCTGATCACCGACTGGCCGGAGCAGGGCATCGTGGCACAACGCAGCAAGCTGGACGGCGGGTCCATCCGAGAGGCCGCGTGGGACTCCTTCCCCTGCCTGCCGACCTGAGCGGGGCGCTCACAGTTGCTCGGTGCGGGTCGAAAGGCCGAGCAGCAGCCGCCCGAGCACCTGGTAGCTGGTCGCATTGACCTGGAAGTGCGCGGTGGCGGTGTGCGCGTCGCGGAACCGCCGCTGCAGCGGGGAGTCGGCGTAGATCGCCGCGCCACCGCCAAGGTCGTACATCGCCCTGGTCACCTCGGCGGCGGTCCGGGTCGCGTGCGTGGCGGCAAGGCGCAGCCCGGCCCGCAGCGCATCGGGTACCGGCTCCGGCTCGGCCGCCGCCCGCCACGCCTGCGCCACCGACGAGTAGACCAACAGCCGGGCGGCCCGCAGCGCGGCCTCGGCGGCAGCCACCGCCTCCTGGGTGGTGCTCCGCTCGGCCAGCGTGCGGCTCGACCCGAGCGAACGCCGCTGCCCGGCCAGCTCGACCAGCTCGCCGATCGCGCCGCGCGCGTTGCCCAGTGCGGCGGCCGCGATGGACAGCGCGAAGAAGCCGAAGATCGGGAACCGGTAACATGCCGACGCGTCCGGCGGGGGGCCGTCCAGCACCGACAACAGCCGACGACTCGGCACGAACAGCTCATCGGCGACCGCGTCGTGGCTACCGGTACCCCGCAGCCCGCCGGTGTCCCAGGTGTCCAGCACGGTGAGCTCGGACACCGGCATGGCCAGCACCCTGGCCACGTCCGGCCCGGCGCCGGTGTGCACCGTGGCTCCGCCGAACATCCAGTCCGAGTGGGTGATCCCACTGCAGAACGACCAGCGGCCGGATACCACCACCCCGCCGGACACCGCTCGCGCCACGCCTTGGGGCGCCCACACCCCGCAGGCCACCGAGCGCGGGTCGCCGAACACCTCGGCGGCGCCGGGCTCCGGCAGGTAGCCGGCCAGCAGGCTGCTCGTCGCGTTGATCGATACGCACCACCCGGCGGAGGCGTCGCCACCGGCCACCGTCTCGGCCGTAGCCAGCACCTCGGCCGGCTCGGCGCCAGGGCCGCCGAGCTGGCTCGGCAGCGCCGCGCGCAGCAGGCCGGTGTCCTTGAGCTGGGCTACCAGCGCGGGGGCAAGGGCGCGGGACCGCTCGGTCTCCGGAGCCAGTGCCCTTGCCAGTTCGGCCGCCTGGTGGGCGGCCTGCTCGAGCATCCCGTGCTCGGCTGCCATGGTCACGCTCCCGGTTAGGGATCCCTAGTAGTCCACCGGTCTTATCGACGGTGCCGGCCGCTGTCAAACCTGGTGCGCGGGCCCGCCGGCCAAGCGCTACCTACTTGTGACCGGCCGCCGCGAGCACGGCCTGGCGCAGTGCCCCGTCGGTCTTGTCGATCTCCTGGCCGTTCACCTTGATCGTCGGCGTCGCGGTGATGCCTGCCTGCGACGCCGCATCGGTCAGGTTCGCCGTCCACTTCGCGTAGCTGTTGTTGTTCACGCACTGCGCGAAGCCTGCTCCGGCGCCGGCCTGCTGGCCGTAGGAGATCAGCTGCTGGCCGGTGAGACCGGCGCTGCCTTCGGCCGGTTGGTTCGCATAGAGCAGCCTGATGAACTGCGGGAACACCTTGTCCGCCGCCGCGCAGCCCGATGCCGAGGACGCTCGGCTGGAGTACTTGGTGGACGACTCCTCGTCCAGGATGGCGATCGGGTGGTAGATCACCTTGGCGGAGCCGTTGGCGATCAGCGAGTCGATGGTGGCGCCCTCCTGCTGCTCGTAGGCCTTGCAGACCGGGCACTGCAGGTCGAGGTAGATGTCCACCGTTGCCGGCGCGGTCGGCTGGCCGATCGGCACGCCGGACGCGATCGCGTTGGGTGGTGGCGCGGCGGCCTCGGTGTTGTGGTTGCTGGCCCGCAGCACGCCGAAGCCGACCGCCACCGCGAACAGCACCACCACCACGATGCCAGCAATAACGGCCCCGGACGGGCCCTTGCGGGCGCTCATCGGGTTGGCCTGGGCGCGACGGTTGCGTTTCGTAGCACTCTTGGACGGCATCTAAGCCCTTTCCTTCCGCCCGCCGGACAGCAGGCCGTCGATTGCGAAGCGCCCGAGGGGCCAGCGCGCCACCAGTAACGCGACCAGGAGCAACGCCGAGTCCCTGAGCAGCTCGGTGCCGTAGGTCGGGCTGGCGCCGGCCGCAAGGTCGCCACCGGAGCCGAAGCAGCCGCAGTCGATGCGCAGCCCCCGTGCCCACGCCGAGGCGATGGCTGTCATGTAGACCGCCATCAGCACCGAGGAGACCAGCGCGCAGGCCCGCACCCCGAGACCCACCAGCAGCAGTACGCCCAGCAGGACCTCCAGCAGCGGCAGGCTGGGGCCGACCACCTGGGCAACGGCCTCGGGCAGCAGCCGGTAGGCGCGCACCGCGCGCACCGAGGCGTCCAGATCAGTGATCTTGGTGAGGCCGGCCGCGAGCCACACCGCGCCGAGCACGAGCCGCCCCGCGGTGGACAGCCACACCGGCCAGGAGCGCACCCGGGCGACGCCCGCCTCGGTCTCCAGCGCAGTCATCGCTTCTACAGTCGCCCTTCACGCATCGGCTGGCTCCCGTGTTCGCCAGATCGTGTCCGAACGGCACTCACTCTGGCAGAGTGCCCAACGCCGCCACCAAGCCGGCCAGGTATGCCTTGGCCAGCTCGCCGACCACCTCGTCGGGCGGGGCGAACCGGGCGTCGTGCAGGCCGGGCGCGCCGGGACTGCCGTCGTCCACCCCGACGAAGAGCATCACCGACGGCGCGACGGCGCCGTAGTGCGCGAAGTCGTCCGAGCCGCAGGACCGGAACCGGGTGTCCGCGTGCAGGCCGAGCTCGACCAGCAGCGGCGCGACCAGGCCACTGAGCCCGGGGTCGTTGCGCAGCACCGGTTCGTTGCTCACCGCCGCCACGGTGCCCTCGCAGCCGTAGCTCGCCGCGGTGTGCACGACCACGTCACGGACGGCGGCGAGCAGCACCCGGCGGGTCTCGGCGTCCAGCGCGCGCAGCGTGCCGTGCGCTCGGGCCACCGACGGGATCACGTTGCTGGCCGTACCGGCGTCGAGGCGCCCGACGGTGAGCACCGCCGAGTCCAGCGGGTCCACCCGCCGCGACACCAGATGGTGCAGTGCCGCCACGGTCTGGCACAACGCGAGCACCGGGTCGTCGCAGCGGTGCGGATAGGCCGCGTGCCCGCCCCGGCCCCGAACTGCGATCACCAGCTCGTCGCAGGAGGCGTTCACCGCGCCCGGCGCCGCACTCACCACTCCCCTTGGCAGTACGGGCTGCACGTGTGCCGCGATCACCGCGCGCACGTCGTGCCGGGCGAACGCCGGGTCGGCGACGACGTCACCGGCCCCCGTCGGGGCGGCTTCCTCCCTGGGCTGCAGCAGCACCAGCACGCCGTGCGGCAGCGCCACCTCGGCAACCGCCCTGGCCACCGCGGCAAGCGCCGCACAGTGCGCGTCGTGACCGCAGGCATGCATGACGCCGCTGGTGGAGGCGTAGGCCAGCCCGGTCTGCTCCGGCACCGGCAGGCCGTCCAGCTCCGCGCGCAGCACCACCGCCGGGCCGGTGGCCGGGCCGAGGCGCAGCAGCCGGCCGGTGCCGGCCACCGGCTCGCCGGGCAGCCCGATCGCCTCGCACACCGCCGCCGCGGTGTCCTCCTCCTGTCCGGAGACGCGGGGGTCGGCGTGCAACCGGTGGCGCAGCGCGACGGCGCCCGGCAGCTGCGCCTCGACCAGCGGGGCCAGTTGCGAGATCATCGAGACAGTGTCCGGCGCGGTGTTCAAACCCGGGCATTCGGGTACAACCGGCGGGCGTTGTCCGCCGCGATCATCGCGGCGACCCGGCGCACATCCGGTTCGGCCGCCTCCCCGCTGCTCGCCCAGCCACCCAGCGCCACCCGCACGGACCGGCGGAACGCCCGTGCCGCCACCAGGTACAGCTCCGGCAGGCCGAAGGCGTCCGAGGAGTACAGCAGCTTGCCGAACGGGGCCAGCTCCAGCACCTCGGCCAGCAGATCCACCGCCCGGAACCCGACATAGGTGGCGGCCAGCCCCACGTCCAGGTGGACGTGCGGGAACACCTGGGCCAGCCAGGCCGCCTCCCGGTGGTAGGGGTAGCAGTGCAGCAGCACGATCGGTGTGCCGGTGTGCTGTGTCGCCCGGCAGAACGCGGTGAGCAGCACCGGGTTGGCGCGGTGCAGGTCCTCGTCCGGGTCACCGAAGCCGGTGTGCAGCTGCACCGGCAACCCCAGCGCCACGCCGCACCACAGCGCGTGCCGCAGCAGCACCGGGTCGGTCAACCGGGCCGCGCCCTCGCCGCCGCGGCCGAGCCACCGGTCCGCCGCCACCGCCACCTCGGCGTCCGACGGCCGGACCGGTTCCACGTCGAAGCCGTAGCGGTAGGCCAGGATCGACTTGGTGGCCACCACCTGCCCGGTCCGCGCGGCCAACTCGGCGGCCAGCGCCTCGGGGTAGTCCCGCACGGTCAGCGAACCGGTGACCACCCGGGCGGCGACCTGCTCGGCGACCGACTCCAGCCGAAGCACCTCGGACACCGGCGCGGCGGCCACCCGCCCCAGCTCGTCGAGTCCGAGCAGGTTCTCGCCCTGGAAACCGTGATCGACCAGCAGCGCCGCGCCGCCGGTGGCGCGCAGCATCCGCTCGGCCACCTCGGCGCCGCCCAGCTCGGCGCGCCGGGCCAGGTAGTCGGCACCGGGCGCGTGCACCGGCAGGTCCAGCAGCGGCGCGCACTCCCGGCGCACCGCAAGGCCGAGCATGGAGTCGAACGGGTCCGCGCCCGGCGCCGGTGCGGGCCCCTCGGTCAGCAGCGCGGCGAACCCGTCCGCGTCCAGCTCGCCGGCGACCAGGCTGTGGCAGTGCTGGTCGACCAGTGCCAGCTCGTCGACCCAGTCCACTGGTCAGTACCGCCATCTGGTCGCGGCGACGATCTCCTCAGGGCCGGCGTCGGCGAACCCGGCTATCTCCGCGCGGCGCACCGCCAGGATCGTCTCGGTCAGCCCCGGCCCGAACGCGTCGGTGAATGCAGGTTCGGTGGCGAGTGCGTCCACCGCTTCGGCCAGCGCGGTGGGCAGCCGGGCCACCCCCAGCTCGGCGCGTTGCTGCTCGGAGAGGCTGTCCGGGTTCAGCTGCACCGGCTCCGGCAGGGTTGCGTGCCCTTCCAGCCCGGCCAGCCCCGCCGCCAGCACCGCGGCGACCAGCAGGTATGGGTTCGCGCTCTGGTCGACGCACTTGAGCTCGACGTTCGCTGTGTCGGCCCGCTCTCCCGCCGACCCGGTCACCAGCCGCAGCGCCGCCTCCCGGTTCTCCAGGCCCCAGCAGGCGTACGCACCGGCCCAGTGCGAGGGCAGCAGCCGCTGGTAGCTGGCCACGCTGGGGGCGCCGATGGCCAGCAGCGCGGGCAGCCGGTGCAGGACGCCGCCGGTGAACGACTCCGCCTCGGCGGTCAGCCCGAACCGGCGGTCGCCGCCGCTGAACAGGTTGTGCCCGTCCCGGCTGACCGAGATGTGCAGGTGTCCGCCGTTGCCAACCCCGCCGGCCTGCACACACGGTGCGAAGGACACCGCGAGCCCATGGCGCGCCGCCACCGCCCGGATCGTGGCGCGCACCAGCACCGCCGTGTCGGCCGAGGCGACCGGCGGCTCGGGCGCCACCGACAGCTCCAGCTGGCCGGGGGCGTACTCGGGGTGGAACTGCTGTACCCGCACGCCCTGGGCGGCCAGCGCGCGCAGCAGCTCGACCGCGTAGTCCGAGCCTTCGATCAGCCGGTTCATCCCGTAGGCCGGGCCCGGCAGCCCGGGCACCGGCTCGGCCGCCTCGCGCTCGGCCTCCGGATAGACCACCCACTCCACCTCGAACGCGGCCAGCGCCTGATACCCGGAATCGGCCAGCCGGTCCTGCATCCGCCGGGCAAGCAGCCGGGAACACCCGGGGTGCGGTTCGCCGTCCTGGGTCCACCGGTCGGCCGGCGCCCATGCCCAGCCGGGCTGCCCGGCCAGCGCGACCAGCCGATCCAGGTCCGGCAGCAGCCGCAGGTCACCGGCCGGGTTGGCGACCGGGGTGTCCACGATCGAGTCGTCCGCGCCGAACGCGTCGAACACCGGCGTGGCCCCGACCCCCCACCCGGCGGCACGCTCGAACGCGCCGAGCGGCACGCCCTTCACCCGGGTGATCCCGGCGGTGTCCACGAACGTCGCCGCCACCGCGACCACGCCCGCCTCGGCCAGCCGGCCGACCTGCCCGCGTGCCCGCGCGGCCCGCTCGCTCCGGTCCCGCTGCCGCATGAGCACCACCATCTCGGCCGATCCCTTGCCCGGACTGGGGCGGCCAAACATACTGCGAAGATCGCGTCGGCGCCGCCCGGTCCCGGGCGTGGACCGGGCCGAGGAGGTCACCGTGCCCGCACCACTGCCAGGTAACGAGCTGCGCCGGGGTCTGTCGGTCTGGCAGGCCGTCGGGCTGTCCATCGCATTGATGGCGCCCAGCATGGCGGCGAACATCAACCCGCAGGGCACCGCCACCTCGGTCGGCCGGGCGGTGCCGCTGGCGTTCCTGATCGCCACGGTCGGCGTGCTGCTGGTGGCCTACGTATTCGTCCGGCTGTGCCAGCGGTTCCAGCACACCGGTTCGGTGTACGCGTTCGTCGCGGCCACCCTGGGGGCCCGGGCGGGCACGGTGGCCGGCTGGTCGCTGATGGGCACCTACTGCTTCTACGGCGTGGTCACCTCCACCGCGGCGGGCATCTTCGGCACCTCGTTCCTGCAGACGTCCGGGATCTGGCCAAACCCACCTGGCTGGGCACCGTTCCTGCTCAGCTGCCTGGCGTTGCTGCTGGTCTGGGTGCTGACGGCGATCCCGGTACGCGGCGGCACCCGGGTGCTGCTGTCCGTGGAAGGGATCACCGTCGCGCTGATCCTGGTCGTGTCGGTCGCGGTGCTCGTGCACCTGTTCGCCGGTACCGCGCCCGGCGGGCCGCGCCCCACCTGGGACGTGTTCCGGGTGACACCGGACACCGACGCCTCCACCGTGTTCCTCGGCGCGGTGTTCGGATTCCTGTCCTTCGCCGGCTTCGAAGCGGCCGCGACGCTCGGCGAGGAGGCGCGCGAACCTCGCCGCGACATCCCGAGGGCGATTCTGGGCACCGCGATCTTCGGCGGTGGCTACTTCGTGTTCGTGACCGCCGTGGAGGTGATGGGTTTCGGCACCTCACCGGCCGGGGTGGCTGCGTTCACCAGGTCCAGTTCGCTGCTCGGCGAGCTGGGCTCGCGTTATGTGGGCGCCTGGGTGGGGGACCTGATCTCGCTGGGCGCGGCGGTCAGCGCGTTCGGGTGCGCGCTGGCCTGCTCGGTCGGCGGCTCCCGGCTGTTGTTCGCGCTGAGCAGGGACGCGGCCGGGGAGCGTGGGCTCGGGCGGGTCACCAGGGCCGGCACGCCTGCGGCCGCGGCGGTGGTCGTGGTGCTGGCGATGTACGCGATCGTGGCGGTGTTCGCGCTGGGCGCCGGGTCGTCGGCGATGGACGTGTTCCTTGCCAGCGGCACGATCGGCACGCTGATCGTGCTGGCGGTCTATCTGGTGACCACGCTCGGCGCGATCCGGCTGCTGTTCTTCACCGCGGCGCGCGCGGTACCCAGGTACGAGATCGTGGTCCCGCTACTGGCACTGGTGGTACTGGGCTACACCGTCTACCGCAATGTGGTGCCCTATCCCACGGGCACGGGCGCCGTGTTCCCCCTGGTGGCCGGCGGCTGGATCGTGCTGGGCATCATCGCGGTGGCCCTGGTACCCCGGCTGTCCCGTTTCGCCCTGTGTGAAGACCTCACCGGCCCGAGCGCGCAGCGGGCCGCGCCGACTAGCTGATGACGGTACCCGGAAGCGCGCCGTCAAGCCGCTGGTTCAGCTCGGCAACGGCCGCGATGCGACTATGTCGCTGGCCGGCGACCCGCACCTGACGGAGCGCTGCAAACACCCGGTCGGAGCGCACCGTCGCCATAGCGTCAAGCGCGGTATGGCCCAGTGCCGCCGCATGAGCCGGGTCGTCACGGCTCATGGTCACGTGTGCCAAGTTGGCAATCGCTAACGTCTTGCCGCGTGACGGCTTGGCCGGGAACGACGTGACCGCCGCCTGCAACCGTGCTTGTGCTTTCGTGGGGTCACCACCGTTCACGGCAAGATGGAGCAGCGCGCGGCCAATATCACGTTCTAGATGTGCGCAGGTGTAATAGGCCATCCAGGACGGTTCGTCGCCCGTGCCGGCGGCAAAGTGCTGCTCGGCCTGGTCGGTAGCCGCCAGGCAATCGGGTTCGCGGTGCACGCCGTTGAGGCCCAGTGCCCGGGCATGGCGGGTGTACATGACCGCCCGGGTCACGGGCGGTAGGCGGTCAGCTCGCACCAGGGCCATTTCAGCCATGCTCAAAGCATCGTCACGCTGCCCGCCGTGCACCGCCAAGTTAGCCAGCCCCGACAGGGCTTTCGCGCGCATCGCCCAATCACCGGCCTCCGTCGCACAGCCCACCGCGAACTGAAAACACTGTTGGGCCTGGCCGTGGGCTCCTGCATCGAAGCACATACCGGCGGCCACGTCGGCCAGCTCGGCCATCGCCGAGAACAGCTGGAGCCGTACCGCTTCGTACGAGAAGCGGCCATCAAGCAAGTTGGCCGAGACCGACAGCTGCGTCACCACGGCTTCAGCCGACAGGCCACCGACGAACCCGTGATCCTGGCGGGCGAACATCTGAGCCAGCGCACGCACCTGGCCGACTTCGGCCAGCCCGACCCGGCCGGGATGGGGCTCACGCACCGCGCTAGCCAGAAAGTCACTGACTGGATCACCAAACACCAGGCCAGCGGCCGAACCCGCAAGAGTACATAAGAACAGCTTGCGCTTCACGGCATTGCCTCCGTCTACCTCCTTGGGGCTGTCCCCCACGGTAGCGGCCGGTGACGAGTTACCGAAAGCCTGTTCGATGGCAGGCATGTCTTGGTCGGGCAGCGCTAGCGGAACAGCGCCGTGACCATGTGAGGGGGTGGACCCCCAGCCGGCACGCCCATTCGGCACACGTGGTGGCCGGATCAATAGCCGGCGACGCCGAACATAGAATGGTTCTACATGGGGTCCACTCCTTGGATGGTGGATCAAGGCGGCCGGCCGGCGCTTCTATCGCCGTGTCAACCCCGCCTTCTTCGTCCAGACTGGGCGGGTGGAGGACTCAAAGGTGCTGAGCGTGTGTTTTGTGTGTTCCGGAAACATCTGCCGTTCGCCGATGGCCGAGAAGGTGTACGCCACCCACCTCGAACGGGAGGGGCTGGCGGAGCAGGTCCGGGTGACCAGTGCCGGCACCGGGCCGTGGCACGCCGGCGAGCCGATGGACCACCGGGCCGCCGAGATGCTGGACCAGCACGGCTACCCGAGCGAGCACGTCGCCCATCAGGTCAACTCCGAGCACCTGGACGCCGACCTGCTGTTGGCCGCGACAGGCGAGCACGTCGCGGCACTCACCCGGGTGCTCGGCGTCAGCGACGCGGCGCGCCAGGTCCGGCTGCTGCGCTCGTTCGACCCGGCAGCGGCGCCTGAGGCGGAGGTACCCGACCCGTACATGGGCGAGGGCGGCTTCGACGAGGTGCTGGAGATGGTGGAGGCAACCATGCCCGGGTTGCTCGCCTGGACCAAGGAACGGCTGGCATGACCACCGAAGTCGACAGCGAGCGAGCATCGCAGCGAGCGCCAGCGAGCGAGGAGCGGAACGAGCGCGGAGTCGAGGCATGAGCACCGAGGCCGCCGAGGTGGTGCGCCGGCTGACCGGTGCGCAGGCTCGCTCGGTCCGCGCCGGCGGTGCCCTGACCAGGGTGGAGCTGGCCGACGGTGGGTCCGCGGTTCTCAAGTCGTCCCGACTGGCCGGGCAGACCGCCGCCGAGGCCGCCGGGCTGCGCTGGCTGGCCGAGGCGGATGCGGTGCCGGTGGCCGGGGTGCTCGGCCAGGACGAGGAATGGCTGCTGCTCGAGTACCTGCCGAGCGCCGCCCCGGATGCCGATGCGGCGGGCCGGTTCGGCGCGGGGCTGGCCCGGCTGCACGCCTCCGGCGCCCCGGCGTTCGGCGCGCCGCCACCAGGCGGCCCGGAGCAGGCATGGATCGGCCGTGCGCCGATGCTCAACCGGACCGGGCCGAGCTGGCCGGCCTGGTACGCCGAGCACCGGGTACAGCCTTACCTGCGGCTGGCCCGCGACGCCGGCGACCTGGATGGCGAGGGGGCCGACACCGTGGCGGCCGCCTGCACCGCGCTGGTCGAGGTACCGGAGCTGGCCGGGCCACCGGTGGCGCCGGCCCGGCTGCACGGCGACCTGTGGTCGGGCAACGTGTGCTGGAGCGCCGCGCCCGGCGCCGGGCGGACCGAGGGTTGGGTCATCGACCCGGCCGCGCACGGCGGACACCCGGAGACCGACCTGGCGATGCTGGCGTTGTTCGGCTGCCCGCACCTGAACACCGTGCTGCAGGGCTATCAACAGGTCACCGCGCTGCACGCCGGCTGGGCCGATCGGGTCCAGCTGCATCAGCTGTTCCCGCTGCTCGTACACGTGGTGATGTTCGGAAGGGCTTACTCGGATCAGGCGGTCGCGGCCGCCCGATCGGTCCGCGCGCTCGCGCAGGACATACCGTAGACACGTGCGATTTCTGCTCAAGCCTGGCTGGATCGCGTTCGTGCTACTCGTCATCGGGTTCGCGATCGCCTGCTACACGCTGCTGGCGCCATGGCAGTTCCGCCGCAACGCTGAGCAGCAGCAGCTCAACAAGGCCATCGCCGCGTCCTACGCACACCCGCCCGAGCCGTTGGCGCGGCTGGTGCCCGGCGCGGCGCCATCGGCGGGTGTGGAGTGGCGCCAGGCCACCGTCCGGGGCAGCTACCTGCCCGGCGACGAAGCGCTGGTGCGGCTGCGCACGGTGCTTGGCGAGCCGGCCCTCGAGGTGCTCACCGCTTTCCGCACCGACGACGGGCGCACCATTGCGGTCGACCGGGGCTACGTGCGCCCCGGGCAGGAAAGCCACGTCGAGCCGTTCCCAGCTGCCCCGGCCGGGCCGGTGCTGCTCGCCGGGCGAATCCGGTTGGACGAGACCGACGGCGACCACCGGCCGCCGATCGTGGTGGACGGCCGCCACCAGATCTACGCCGCGGACAGCCGCCAGCTCGCCGCCCTGTACGGGCTGCACCCTGACGGCGGGTACCTGCAGCTGACGGACGGCCAGGCCGGCGGCCTCGGCGTGCTCCCGCTGCCGGATACCGACGACGGCCCGTTCCTCTCCTACGCCTGGCAGTGGCTCAGCTTCGGCGCGATGGCGCTGTTCGGCCTGGTCTACTTCGTCCGGCTGGAGCTGCTGCAGCGCGGCGACCCGGATGCCGACGAACAGGAAAACGACGAGCCGCACGAGCAGGTGGACCCGCTGGTCGAGCGGTACGGCAAGGCGCGGTTCTGACCGCTCCGCCACCGCGGCACGCCGGTGGCGGCGGCTACGGCGAGGGCGCCGCTCACCCCGGCCAGCAACCGGCACAACCGCACGCTCCGGCGTAGGTCGACCACTCCGGGCGCGGCCCCATCGCCGAGGACCGGCCGCCGCTCGAGGCCGTGCGGGTACCGGGTCGCACCGCCAAGCCGGATACCCAACGCACCGGCCGCCGCCGCCTCGACCGGGCCGGCATTGGGCGAGGGGTGGGCCGCGGCGTCGCGGCACCAGGCCCGCGCGGCACGCACCGGTGAGCCGCCGACCAACGGTGCCAGCACGACGGTCAGCCCGGCGGTGAGCCGAGCCGGCGCCAGGTTGGCCAGGTCGTCGACCCGGGCGGCGGTATGGCCGAAGCGGTGGTAGCGGGGCGAGCGGTACCCGACCATCGCATCCAGGGTGTTCACCGCCCGGTAGCCGAGCAGCCCCGGCAGACCGGCCACCGCGCCCCACAACAACGGAGCCACCACCGCGTCCGAGGTGTTCTCGGCAAGCGACTCGCACCCGGCTCGCACCAGGCCCGCTTCGTCCAGCGTGTCCGGGTCCCTTGCGCACAGGTGCGTGATCGTGGCCCGGGCCCCGGCCAGGTCGCCGAGACCCAGCGCGGTCGCAAGGGACTCGCCCTCCCGAGCCAGCGAGGTACCGCCGAGCACCGCCCAGGTGGCCGAGGCGACCGCGAGTACTTCGGCACCCGGACGGCCGCGCACCAGCCGGGTCAGCAGTACTCCCGCCCCCGCCGCGGCCCCGGTGCACAGTGCCGAGTGGATCGCGCCGGCCCGGTATGAGTCGGCGTAGCAACGCCGCTCGACCCGGTCGGCCAGCCGGCCGAACCCGGCAACCGGGTGCCAGCGGACCGGGTCACCCAGTACCGCGTCGGCGAGCACGCCGAGCAGCAGCCCGGTTGCTCTCGGGGTGATGCCGGCGACCCGCCGCCGGTACCGTGCGCCCCGCCGATCCGGTGCGCGTGCTGGGCTCAGGAGGCCAAACCGCACGGGGTGGCGCCCGGCAGGCCCTCCACCGACTGGTTCAGGTCGCGGGCGTCCTCCGCGATGACCCGCAGGGTGCACGGCCACGGCACGCCGGCGGTGCCGCTGTTGCGGCAGGACACGCAGCGGCCAGACGAGTCCGGTACGTGTTGGGCGAGCAGGCTGTGCCAGACCTCGGGCATGGCGGACAGCACCGAGGCGAGTGGGCTCATCCCGTCCTCGCCGACATCATTCTGGTTCGAGTGCATGTCGTACCCCCTTGTGGCTCCGTACAGCATCCCCCTGGCTGCGGTAAACACTCTCACCCGGACCAGAGGTACTGATGTTTCCTCGGCCGACGCGCCGCCTTGTGCGGCGAGCGCACGGAGCACCGATCCTCGGAACGCCTCAAACCTCGCACTGATATCAACCAGATGACGGCAACCACTCGGCGCACGCCGAATGGTCCATCCGTTGTAGTCCACTCAACTAGGGCGTCGCAGCGCGCGGCGCACCGCCTCGGCGCTGCCTCCCGGATCTTTCAGCACGTCGTGCTCCCAGAACCGGAGCACCGTCCAACCGGCGCCGAGCAAGGCCTCGGTCACCTCGCGGTCGCGCGCCATGGTCCGCTCGATCTTCGCCACCCACCAGCCGGTGCGGGTGGGGAACAACGCGGCCAGCGACTCCCTGCCCCGCCTGCGCACCTCGTCGGGGTTGCCGTGCCAGAGGTCGCCGTCCACGAACACGGCCAGCCGCCGCGACCGGATGACCAGGTCCGGCTTGCCGATCACATCAGGCGCGTGCAGCCGGTAGCGCACCCCAGCCGCGTGCAGCGCGCGCCGCAGTGCCAGCTCGGCCTTGGAGTCCTTGTGGCGTACCCGGGCCATCATCCGGCTGGTGACGGCAGGGTCTCTCGGCCCCAGCCTGCGCCGCCCCGGCCCGAGCGCCGCCTCACCATCGCGCCCCATCGCCGGCAGCCTAGACCGTCCCGCGAGTCGGGCCTCTGGGCACACCGAAACTGGGCACACCGAAACCCCGCCAGCCGCTGGCCGGCTCACCTGGGTCCTCCTCGTTGTCTGGGGCCTCAACCCCGGCCTGCCTGCCCGGACAGCGGCACTCTCGCCGCCCGGGCCGACCGCGCCCTGTTCCACGCGTCCAGCGCCAGTGCCAGCGCGCAGACCACCGACGCGCCGACCATCGCACCCGCGACGGTGTCAGTGGCGTAGTGCCGCTCCAAGGACACCATCGCCCCGGACACACCGAGCACCACCAGCGGCGCCGCCACGATCAGCGCCCGGCGCAGCAAGGCCCGGCGGGGCAGCCCGACCGCCGCGAACGCCAGCAGGTACACCGTGACCTGGGCGGTGATGCTGGTCGCGTGCCCGCTGGGCAGGGACAGCCCGCCGAAGTGGGTGCGCCCGACCAGCGGCTTGAGCGCCAGCTCGGTGACCAGCGACGCGAGCGGCGGGCCGAGTGCGGCGAGCACGATGGCCGGCCGGCGGTGCGTGCGCACCGCGGCCACCACCAGGATCACCATCCCGAGCACCAGGGCCGGTGGGCTACCCAGGTCGGCAAGCGGCCAGAGCAGGTGTTCGTACCCCTCTCCCCGGCTGATCAACCGATCATCGATCACCGAGTCCAGCGGTCCGGCCGCCCGCCCGTCCGCATACCACCAACCCAGCGCCGCCACGCCCAACGCGCCCACCACAACGACCGAGGTGGCGGCGAGCCGCCACCTCGGGGGGAGCAAAATCGCACTCTCCGGCACCCGACCAGGGTGCCCGAGAACCCGAGCCCCGCTCGACCCGGCCACACCGTGGTGATACCACTCACTCCTCGCTGCCCGTCCGGCGTCGGGGCTTGCCGTTGCGGGGCGCAACGGGTTCGAATCAGGATCAAACTCCGGTGTCGGCCAACGGTGGCCGTCCGGTGCGAGTGAGAGGAGAGGCCGTGCGCATCGAGGCGGACGATCCAGACCGCGACTGGACGATCGCGGGCGTGTACGAGGTCTTCCAAGACCTCTACCGGATACCGCTGCCGCTGCCCACCGACGGGCTCAAGGCGGTCAACGTCTACGCAATGCGGGACGGCGACGGCCTGGTGCTGATCGACTCGGGATGGTCCATCGACGAGGCGAGGGCGGTGCTGGACAAAGCTGTCGGCGCGCTCGGGCACGGGCTCGACGAGGTGCACCGGTTCCTCATCACGCACGTGCACCGCGACCACTACACGCTCGCGGTCCGGCTGCGCCGTGAGTTCGGCAACCGGATCAGCATGGGCATCGGCGAGCAGCCCTCGCTGCGCGAGACGACCAAACCGGCGCACCGCCACTTCGCGACGACGGCCGCCAAACTGCGCCGCTGTGGCGCCATGGAGCTTGCCGATGCACTGCGGCGCGGGTCGGAGGCGCCGGACCGCAGCGACTGGGAGGACCCGGACGACTGGCTGGAACCGCCGAGCGAGGTCACGCTGCGCGACCGCAGCCTGCAGGCGGTGCCCACCCCGGGACACACCCAGGGCCACGTGGTGTTCATCGACGAGGGCCGCAACGCGATGTTCGCCGGCGACCACGTGCTGCCGCACATCACCCCGTCGATCGGGTTGGAGAGCAAGCTCGCGGAGTCGCCGCTGCGGGACTACCTCGGCTCGCTGCGGCTGGTGCGCGGCATGCCGGACCGGGTCATGCTGCCGGCACACGGCCTGGTGTCGCCCAGTGTGCACGCCAGGGTGGACGAGCTGCTCGCCCACCACGCGCAGCGCCTCGATGCGATGTCCGAAGTGGTGGCGACCGGCGCGAGCACCGGCTACCAGGTGGCGCGGCTGGTGACCTGGACCCGACGCGGCCGCCGGTTCGACGAGCTGGATCTTTTCAACAGCTACATGGCCATCTGCGAGACCGGCGCTCACCTGGATGTGCTCGCCGAGCAGGGTCGGTTGCGGCGCGAGGAGATCGACGGGGTGCGGCACTACCGGGTCGCCTGATGATGCGGGATAGGCTCGGGGCATCGCCCGTCATTCGCCCACCGGTAACCGACAAGGCAGCCGGCACCAGTTCGCGCCGCTCGAGCGTTCCGAGCGGCGGTGGTCAGGTGGACGCCTGGTCGCGGTCGCCGTCGCGGTGCTCGTGGTGGCAGGGCTGGCCCTCGCCGTGGCCCGGCTGACCGGCGCACGCCCGCCCGGCCCCGTCGGTCCGACCGGTTCGGTCACCGCGCAACCCAGCCGACAACCCGGCCAACCGCCGGCCGGGAACCAGCCGCAGACACCCGTGAACCCAGGTTGCGCCGCCCTGGTCGCGAACATGCCGCTGCGGGCGAAGCTGGCCCAGCGGCTGATGGTCGGGGTCGAACCGAGCCAACCCGGCTCGGCGCGAACCGTGGTGGCGAACGACCAGGTGGGCGGCATCTTCATCGGCGGGAACTCCACCGCGATCCTGCGTGGCGACGCGTTGGCACAGATGCGCTCCATCGCCAGGACGCCGGTCGCGGTCGCGATCGACGAGGAGGGCGGGCGGGTGCAGCGCATCAAGGCGCTGGACGGCTCGATCCCGAGCGCCCGCACCATGGCGGCAACGATGACGCCGACACAGGTGCGCGCACTGGCGGCCAAGCGCGGCCAGCAGTTGCGCGCCCTGGGCGTCACCGTGGACATCGCCCCAGTGCTGGACGTCAGCTCGCAGCCAGCCGATTCGGTCATCGGTGACCGCTCGTTCAGCACCGACCCCGCGAGGGTGGTGGCCTACGCCGGCGCGTTCGCCGCCGGGCTGCGCGACGCCGGGGTGCTGCCGGTGTTCAAGCATTTCCCCGGGCACGGCCGGGCCACCGGCGACTCGCACGCCGGTGCGGTCTCCACCCCGCCGCTGGCCGCGCTGCGCACCGACGACCTGCTGCCCTACCACCAGCTGCTGGGTTCGGGTCCCGCCGCGGTGATGGTCGGTCACCTCGATGTGCCAGGGCTCACCGACAAGGTGCCGGCCAGCCTCAGCCCGGCCGCCTACCAGCTGCTGCGCACCGAGTTCGGCTTCACCGGTGTGACGATGACCGACGACCTCGGCGCGATGAAGGCCATCACCAACACCTACGACCTGCCCACCGCCGTGCTGACCGCGCTGCGCGCGGGCGCCGACATCGCGCTGTGGACCTCGACGGAGGATCTGCCGACCATCCTGGCCAAGCTGCAGGCCGCCGCGGCGAACGGCCAGCTCAGCGCGCAGAACGTGGACCAGTCCACCACGCGCATCCTGGCCGCCAAGGGAGTGTGCACCGGATAGCCGTTGCCGAGGACCGGGTGATCGCCGGAAAGGGCAACCCTGCGTATCGCGGCGGCGTCCGCCCGTGGCACGGTCAAGGCGTGACAATCGCAGTTTCGCTGACCGCCGAGGACGTGGAAGCAGCGGCGTCCCGGTTGCGCGGGGTGATCTCCCCCAGCCCGCTGGAACCCAACGCCCGGCTCAGCGCCCGCACCGGTGCCCAGGTCTGGCTCAAGCGCGAGGACCTGCTGCCGGTCCGGTCCTACAAGCTGCGCGGCGCCTACAACCTGATCTCGCAGCTGGACGAGTCGGCGCTGGCCGCCGGCGTGGTGTGCGCGAGCGCCGGGAACCACGCCCAGGGCGTCGCATACGCCTGCTCCCGGCTGGGGGTGCGGGCGCGGGTGTACCTGCCGCGCACCACGCCGAGGCAGAAGCGCGACCGGGTGGCCTTCCTGGGTGGCGACGTGATCGAGATCCGAGTGGTCGGCGAGACGTACGACGAAGCCGCGGCCGCCGCGCTGGCCGACACCCGTGCGTCCGGCGCGGTGCTGGTCCCGCCGTTCGACGATCCGCGCACCGTCGCCGGCCAGGGCACGGTGCTGCGCGAGGTGATCAACCAGCTCGGCCGCGCGCCGGAGCTCGTCGTGGTGCCGGTCGGTGGCGGCGGGCTGCTGGCCGGCTCACTGGTCTGGCTGCGGGAGCGCTACCCGCAGGTCCGCGTGGTGGGTGTCGAGCCGGCCGGAGCGGCCTGCATGGCCGCCGCGTTCGACGCCGGGCAGCCGGTCGACCTGGAACGGGTTGACCCTTTCGTGGACGGCGCCGCGGTGCGCAGGGCCGGCACCGTCACATACCCGATCGTGCGAGAGCGGGTCGCCGCCGGTGGCGCCGAGCTGGTCAGTGTGGCCGAGGGTGCGGTGTGTGTGGAGATGCTGGAGCTGTACCAGTCCGACGGCATCATCGCCGAGCCGGCGGGCGCGCTCGCCTGCACCGCGCTGTCCCAGGGGCTCGTCGGCCGGGACGGCCTTGGCCCGGACGCCACCGTGGTGTGCCTGCTCTCCGGCGGCAACAACGACGTCAGCCGCTACGCCGAGATCGTCGAGCGGGCGCTGGTGCACGAGGGCCGCAAGCACTACTTCCTGGTGGACTTCCCCCAGGAGCCCGGCGCACTGCGGCGCTTCCTGGACGACGTGCTCGGCCCTGACGACGACATCACGCTGTTCGAGTACGTCAAACGGAACAACCGGGAGACCGGGCCCGCGCTGGTCGGTATCGAGCTCGGCCACCCGGAGGACCTGAACGCGTTGCTGGAGCGCATGCGCCAGGCGCCACCCAGCATCGAGCCGGTACCACCGGACAGTCCGCTGTTCCGTTTCCTGCTCTGAGACTTCGGCCGATGAGACGAGCCCCATTGAGAGCGGCATTCTCAGCCCCTGGTCTCTAACCTGAGGACATCCGCGATACCGTCGGACTCCACCCCGCCCGGCCGGTGACGGACGAGCCAGACCGAGAACCAGCAGCGTCCCGCGAGGAGACACGCCCCGATGGCAACCCCCAGCTCGGCCCCTCCCGGCGGTGCCGGACGCCCGGCACCGCGCCTGCCGGGGATACCGCCGGTGCCCGGGCAGTACCGGCCACCCCCCGGCCGCGGGGGTCCCGGCATGTTTCCACCTCGGCCGTCCGGCCCGACCCTGACCAGTCCGCAGCAGACCCGGCTGGTCCTGGTCTCCGCGATCGCCGTCGTGCTGGGGCTGCTCGGCGGCCTGATCGCCACGATGGTGCTGCCGCACATCTACGCCGCGCAGACCACGATCCGCTACAGCCTCGGCGAGAAGTCCTCGGACAGCGACAACGCCGACCGGACGCTCACCACGCAGACCGTCATCATCGGGGGGCGAGAGGTGCTGCAGCCGGTGGCGGACAGCACCGGGGTGCCCATCGACTACCTGACCAAGAATGTCTCGGCCACCATCGTGCCGAACAGCGAGATCATCCAAATCCAGGTGCTGCACCCGGACCGGTCCTCCGGAATCCAGCTGGCCGATGCGGTGGCCAAGCAGTACCTGCAGGTGGCGAACACCTCCGACAACCGCGCCCAGCTGCAGTCGCAGCTGGACAACGCGCAGCGGCAGCTGGCCGTCCCGACCACCCCGCCGGACGCGGTCGCCGACCTGCAGGGGCAGGTTGCCGATCTGCAGAGCCAGCTCGCGCAGGACGCCAGCACCTCGGACCTGGCCGCGATCGTGGCACCCGCGTTCTCGCAGACCGCCCCGGTGTTCCCGAACACGCTCATCACGCTGGCCATCGGGGCGCTGGTCGGCGCCGCGGCCGCGGCACTGATCGGTACCAGCATGGTGCGCCGGTGGACCAGGCGTTGACCTAGTACTGCAGGGCCTGTTCTCGCGCGAGAAC
Organism: Pseudonocardia sp.; assembly: GCA_036500625.1. GTDB lineage: Bacteria > Actinomycetota > Actinomycetes > Mycobacteriales > Pseudonocardiaceae > Pseudonocardia. Next base: position 24,658 of record DASYBQ010000027.1, read on the forward strand.
TTCCGATCGGGGACCCTTCGGGCCCGCCTCCGGAAGTTCGCCTTCGGCCCAAAGAGCGCGCTTGTGCTCACCCTGGGTGCCGCCACCAGGGTTCGGCCCCTGCTTGCCGACATTCACAGCGCCGGCCTTCGCCGGAACTCCCGCGGAGCCTCCTCGCGGGGCGACTCGCCTTACAGGCCCTACAGTATTAGGAGGGTCAACGCCGGGCGCCGGCTCAGCGGGGTTCGCCGAGGCCCTTGCTGAAGCTGTCCGGGATGATCAGGTCGGAACGGGTCAGCTCGTGGATGGACGAGCGACCCAGGCCGAGCAGCGCCTCGTCGATGCCGCTGCGCAGGATGGACAGCACGTTCGAGACGCCCTGCTCACCACCGGCGGCCATGCCCCACAGGTAGGCCCTCCCGATCATGACGGCCTTGGCGCCCAGCGCGAGTGCCTTGACCACGTCGGTGCCCCGCCGGATGCCGCCGTCCTGCAACACCTCGATCTGGTCGCCAACGGCGTCCACCACGGTCGGCAGCGCCCGGATCGAGGCGGGTGTGCCGTCCAGGTTGTTGCCGCCGTGGTTGGACACGGACACCGCGGTCGCGCCGATGTCCACCGCGCGGCGGGCGTCGTCCGGGTGCATGATTCCCTTGATCATGAAAGGGCCGCCCCACTCCTTGCGCAGCCACTTCAGGTCGTCCCAGGTCGGCGGCGGGGTGCCCATCCACTCGCCATACGCGCCGAAGAACGTCGGGGCCTGCTCGCCGGGCTCGACCGTGAGGTTGGGCGTGGTGAGGTCGGGCAGGCCGCCGCCGCGCATGAAGTCCAGCAGCCACCGGGGTCGCATGATGCCTTCCGGGGCGAACTTCATCATCGCCTTGAGGTCCATCCGCTCCGGGATGGGCGGGGCACCCCAGTCGCGGCGGGTGGCGAAGGTCCAGTCCAGGGTCAGTACCAACGCCTTGGCACCGGCTTTCTTGGCACGCTCGGCGCGCCCGAGCAGCTTGTCCTTGGAGCCTGTCCAGTACATCTGGAAGAAGGTCTGCGGGTTGGCCGCCACGACCTGCTCGACGGGTTTGCTGGCGAACGAGCTGAGTCCGATGAGAGTGCCGGCACCGGCGGCCGCGCGGGCAACCGCGACCTCTCCCTCGGGGTGCACCGCCTGCACGCCGGTCGGCGAGATGAGCACCGGCAGGGCGATGTCCTGGCCGAGCACGTTGGTGGCCTGGTCACGCTCCTGCGGCAGGTCCGCGATGCGCGGCCGGAAACCGAGCTCGCTGAACGCCTTGACGTTGTCCTCGAGGGTGATCCCGCGCTCCGAGCCAGCAACCAACGCCAAGTACACCGAGCCGGGCAACCGTTTCTTGGCGCGGCGCTGAGCCTCCGCGACGCTTTCGAACCACTCGCTGGTACTCGCCATTACCGGCCCCTTCGCCGCTTGATACATCTGCTGAGCCGAGCCTAACCGGTTTGCCGGGTGGATCTGAGGTAACGCGGCGCTGTCGCCTGGCCCGTCACTCGAACCGGGAAGGATCACCCGCACCCCGGCGCACCAGCTCCGGCTCGTCCCCCGAAAGGTCGATGACGGTGGTCGGTTCGGTCCCGCATTCGGCGGAGTCGAGGACCGCGTCCAGCGCGTTGTCCAGCCGGTCCCTGATCTCCCAGCCCCGGGTCATCGGCACTTCCTCGTCCGGCAGCAGCAGCGTGCTGGACAGCAGCGGCTCCCCCAGCTCGGTCAGCAGCGCCTGCGCAACGGTGTGCGCGGGGATCCGCACCCCGACCGTCTTCTTCTTCGGGTGCAGCAGCCGCCGGGGCACGTCCTTGCTGGCCGGCAGGATGAAGGTGTAGCTGCCCGGGGTGGCGGACTTGATCATCCGGAAGGAGCTGTTGCTGATCTGCACCAACTTGCCGAGCTGGGCGAAGTCGCTGCACACCAAGGTGAAATGGTGCCGGTCGTCCAGCCGGCGGATGGCGCGGATTCGGTCCAGCCCGTCCCGGTTGCCGATCTGGCAGCCCAGCGCGAAGCAGGAATCCGTCGGGTAGGCGATCAGCCCGCCGTCCCGGATCAACGCGACGACCTGCCCGATCGCGCGCCGCTGCGGGTTGTCCGGGTGTACGTCGTAGTACCTGGCCACCGATCGAGCCTAGTGTCAGCGCCCGATCGTCCGGCGACCGATCGGCCGGGGAAGGTTTATCGTCAGCGGATGGACAACGACGCGGCCACCATCAGAGCGGTCGTCGCCGAGGTTGCCAGGGAGCTCGACGCACAGATCCAGCCGCTCACCAGCCAGCTCGCCACGGTGTTCCTCGAGGAGATCCCCGCCTTCCGAGGTGACGACTCGGTGAAGGAGCTGATGGCCGCGAGCACGTCGGCGAACCTTTCGACGATCTTCGATGTGCTGCTGCACGGCTTGGCGCTGGATGCCATCGAGCTGCCCGCCGCTGCGGCGGCCTACGCCCGGCGGTTCGCACAGCGCGACCTGCCCATCGAGGGCCTGCTGCGGGCCTATCGGATGGGCCAGACGCGACTCACCCAATGGTGCGTGTGCACACTCGGTGCGAAGCAGCTGAGCTCCTCGGTGCTCCTCGGGGCCACCCAGGAGATCATCGAGGTGGTAGGGGCGTACATCGACCGGGTATCCGAGCACCTGGTGGAGCTCTACGAGACCGAGCGCAAGCTCTGGGGGCAGCGCACCAACGCGGCCAGGGTCGTCGCGCTGCGCACCGTGCTGCAGGACGAACAGCTCGATATCGGCACCGCGGAGGCCATGATCGGCTACCGGCTTCGCGGCTGGCACCTTGCGGCCGTCGCCTGGGTGGTGCGGGGCGCGCCGGACGCAGCCCGGCAGCTGGAGTCGGTGGCCGGCCTGCTCGGCACGCTGCAGGACGGTGGACGGCCTCTCGCGCTGCTGGACGACGAGCGAACGCTGTGGCTCTGGCTCTCCGGCGTCGCGCCGCCCCGGCTGGAGGAATGGGCGTTGGCCAAGGCGCTGGAGACCGAGGCACCCACCCTGCGCATCGCGCTCGGCGAGCCGGCGGCCGGGCTGGCCGGTTTCCGGGCCTCGCACGAGGAGGCGCGCCGCGCCCGCGCGGTCACCGAGACCTCTGGTGAGGACCCGCCGCTGGTGACCAGCTACACCACCGTAGGGCTCACCGCGCTGCTGGCCCAGAACGTGGACGCGTTGCGCACCTGGGTGGGCCGGACCCTCGGCGAGCTGGCCCGCGACGACCCGGCGAGCGCACGGATGCGGGAGACCGTGCGCATCTTCCTGGAGACCGGCGGCAGCTTCACCGATGCCGCCGCCCGACTGCACCTGCACAAGAACACGGTGCACTACCGAGTGCGCAAGGCCGAAGAGGTGCGGGGCCGGCCGCTGCGGGAGAACCGGGTGGATGTCGAGGTGGCCCTGATGGCCTGTCACCACCTCGGACCACGGGTACTCGATCCGCCCGAGTAGCGCGGCGACCAATGCCCGACCGGGAGAACCGGGGCGAGCTCGAAGGCCGCGAAACCTCGGGGTCCTGGAACACCACGTTGTGCGCGATCCCCTGGTCGGTGACCGTCAGCACCTGAAGTGTGTGCAGGCGCAGCACGCCGGTATCCTCGGGACAGTAGGCCGCGACGGCGGGCTGGCCGTTCGCCCCGGTCGGGATCATCCGCCAGCCGGTGCCCCGCGTGCTGAAGACCCGGCTGATGAACCGGCCGTAGTCGATGCGCCCGGCGTACCAGAGCGGGACGGGCGGCATCTTCAACACCGCATCGTCGGTGAGCAGCGTGACGAGCATGTCCACGTCGGCGGACTCGAACGCGCGGATATAACGGTCAACCGTCTCCCGCACGGCGCGGTCGTCGGGCTCCCGCAGCGTGTTTTCCCGGGGCGAGGCCGCGGCCAGGGCGGCCCGCGCTCGCTGCAGGGCACTGTTGACCGCCGCCACCGACGTGTCCAGCTGCGCGGCGACCTCCGTCGCGCTGAACTCCAGCACGTCGCGCAGCACCAGTACGGCCCGCTGCCGGGGTGGCAACAGCTGGAAGGCGGCTACCAGGGCGAGCCGCACACCCTCGCGGCCGGTCGCCCGCGCCTCGGGGTTCCCAGCACGGCTCAGGTAGCTGTCCGGCAACGGCTACAACCACGGCACCTCGAAGTCCGGCACGAGTGGGGTGTGCGGATCGTCGCTCGCCCGGCCGAGGCCGGACGGCAGCGGCCGCCGCGCGCGGCCATCCAGCGCGCTCAGACAGGCGTTGGTCGCGATCCGGTAGAGCCAGGTACGCAGCGAGGCGCGCCGCTGGTCGTAGCGGTCCCGCGCCTGCCACGCCCGGGAGCGTCTCCTGCACCAGATCCTCCGCCTCGTGCACGGAGCCCAGCATCGGTAGCAGTGCACCACCAGCTCGCGGCGCAACGGCGCGGTTGCCCCGTCGAAGTCTGTGCCGATCGTGACGGCCACGTTCGTTTCCCTCGTCAACACCGCCGCACATCGGCGGAAAAATCTTTCTCGGTCAGCGATGAGTGCGGCGGTGATCGCCGGTATGTATACCCGACCCGCAGCACAGGAGGCCGCGCAACCGGCCGGGGAAGGATCACCATGAACCGCGTCATCGTCATCCAGCTCATCACGCTCGACGGCGTCGTCGAGGACCCGGACGGG